>JBFJPA010000154.1:0-9107 GCA_041617355.1 Longimicrobiales bacterium | reverse complement strand
CCCACGCAATGGCGTGGGGCCCCGCCGTCTTTCACGGTTTGCCGGCGCTCAGCGAATGATGGCGCCGCGGATCACCTTCTCCAGCGTGACGGCGTAGCCCTTGATCAGTTCGGCCCGGTCCAGGAGGTTGATGATCCGCCGGGCGTTGAAGTAATCGCAACCGTTGGCGTTGATGTAGTCGGTCAGTTTCTTGCCCGTGAACATCCCCTTGCGCATCCCGACGGACATGATGGCGTACGCGACCTCGGGTCGGAGCGCCTGCTCCGGATCCTCGACCAGGTTCACACCGGGCATCTTCAAGGCCCGCGTCATGCGGTCGTAGTTGGCGCGCCCCGTGATCTGGACGTAGCCGCGGCCGCGGTACTTCCAGCCGTCACCCGGCTGCGTGTTGCCCAGGTTACGACCGATCGACGTGCCCGCCTCGTACTTGTCGAAGTAACTCTTCTTTCCGTACTCCGTGATGGGCAACCATTTGTTCGCGCACTCGTGCTTCACAGTCGCCAGCATGTACGCGGCCCACTGCACGTTCGTCAGCTCCGGATCGCTGGTCATGTGGCCGCCCAGCAGCTCGATTCCGGCAACGGTGCTCTGACTCAGACGGCCGTAGGCGTCACGGTAGCCGTTGAAGAACTTCGTTGCGTCGATGCGCACCATGTGCGTGCTCCTCTCTCAGTTCGTGGGGATCCTCACCCATCCGTCCGGCGGCCTGCCCGGTTCGGGCTGCGCCGGCGGTCCCGGCTCCTCGGGACACACGACCTGCGCGAACACCTCCACCACCCGCGGCTCCGGCGCATCGAGTGCGTAGCGGGCCCACGTTCCGCAGTCGCGCAGCTGCCGCGCGACGGTCAGTACCGTCAGCTGCTGCGTCTCGGCCAGAACAGTCGTTTCGCCCCACACCTCGACCGTTTCGTCCGGCTCCAGTGTGGCCCCGTCCGCCGACGTGAATGTTGTGAAGGTCAGCGTGCGTGCAACGGCGGGTTCGGTCGTCTCGTCCAGGCGGACGAACACGCTGGACCCCTGATACGCGCCGGCGGCGCAGGTTACCTGGACGAGGGTCACGCCGTCGGCCAGCCGGTGGAAGGTGAGCCCGCCGTCGTAAGAGGCGTGCGTCGTGACGAACGCCTGCTCGCACGTCTCCGGCCATTGCAGCACGGCGTACCAGCGTTCTCGATCGGGGCTCGTGACATCGGAACGGGGCAGTTCTGAGATGGATACCGCAGCGGCATCCGGCGCGCCCGCATCGGACCGGTCGCCCCCCGACGGCGCACACCCGTTCGACGCGAGAAGGAGGATGCCGACCCAGCAGACAACACTGCGGCGGACGCCGGCGCGCGAATCGCCGGCGCGTCCGGACCCACGACCAGCCGTGCCACGGAAACGCCGTCCCATCCTGCCAGAATGCGGCCGGCAACCCCTCGCCGCAACCGACGGCGGGACCGCGGGCGTCGGCCGGGCTGCGCGGTTCCGGCTCGGAGGCAGGACGGGAAGAAAGCGGACGGCCCGATCCCCCGCGGGGAATCGGGCCGTTCCGATGCTGCGAACCGGTCAGAGACTAGGCGCGCTGCTTGAGCAGATCGCGGATCTCGCCCAGCAGGACTTCCTGCGCGGGCGGCGGCGGCGGCGGGCCGGCTTCTTCTTCCTTCTCGGCGTTCTTCTTCGCGGCGTTGAAGCTCCGCACCACCATGAACACGGCGAAGGCGATGATCAGGAAGGCGATGATCGCGTTCACGAAGATGCCCCAGTTGAGCGTGACGGCTCCGGCCTCCTGCGCGGCGGCAAGCGTCGCGTAAGGTGCGCCAGGATCGCCCGCACTCAGAAGGATGAACTTCTCCGTGAAGTCGACGCCGCCCAGCAGCAGGCCGATCGGCGGCATCAGCACATCCTTCACGAACGAGGTCACGATCGTGCCGAACGCGGCCCCCAGCACGATGCCCACCGCCATGTCGAGGACGTTGCCCCTGATGGCGAACTCCTTGAACTCCTTCAGCATGCCCATCTCCTTTCCCTGAGAGTTGATCGGGACCCCTCCGGCGGGGCCCCGGCCGCACCGTCCACCGGGCATCCTGCCGCCCGGACACGGATCCGGCCGTGCGGACCGGCCGGCCCGTCGCGAGGAGCATCGGGCCTGCGCCGGCCTCGAACCCCAGGCCCGGAGCCGGCCCGCCACCGCGCTCGCCCTTGCCGGACGCCGCGCCTGCGAACCTATTGACCCGCGCGTCATGCCAAAAGTCACATCGCGATGTGACTTCTCCCCCGCCCTCGGTGTCAGTGGAGAGGATCCATGGCCGACGATACGACGATCCCGGACGAGGCGCTGGTGGCACGCGCCCGCGCGGCGCCGCGTGACGACACGCGCGCGTTCGAGATGCTCATCGAGCGCCACCAGCATGGCGTCGCGGCCAACTGCCGCTACCTGTCCGGCTCGGAGGCCGACGCCCAGGACCTGACGCAGGAAGTTCTGGTCAAGGCCTACTTCGCGCTGCACAGGTTCGAAGAGCGTGCACGGTTCCGGACATGGCTCGACCGCATCAAGGTCAACCATTGCCTGAACTGGTTGCGCGCCCGCAAGCAGCGCTCGTACGTGGATCTCGACACCGCCGAGACCGGCGGCGAACGCGCGCTGGCGGTGACGCCGCGGGCCGAGGCAAGGACCGACGCCATCGACGACCGACGCCGCGTGGCCGCCGTTCTGGATGCGATACCGGACACGCTGCGCGTGCCCCTCGTGATGCGCGAGCTCGACGGCTTCTCCTACCAGGAGATCGCCGACGAACTCGGCATCGGTCTCTCTGCCGTCAAGATGCGCATCCGCAGAGGCCGCGAGGAGTTCCGCAAGCAGTATGATGAACTCGAAGACTGATGGCTGAAGACGAAAAGGACGACCTGACGCCCGAGCTCCAGGACCTGGCCTGGGAGGCCGAGCCCGGCCTCTCCGCCGCGGTGCGCCGGTCGATCCATCGGCGTCTGCTCTCGGCCCGGGCCACCGAGCTCACGTGGAGCGCCCCCGCGACCGTCGTGCTGGAGTTCGTCCGACTCGTCTTCCAGTGGCTGGCCCAGAGAAACAACCAACGGGAGGACGAGCATGCCTGAACTTCGACAGATCTGGACCACGATGCTGCAGGACACGCTCGAGACGATCGTCGGCGCCGCACCGCGCGTGGTCGGCGCGATCGGCCTCATCATCCTCGCGCTCGTCGTCGCCCGACTCATCGAGAAGATCCTGCGCGCCATTCTCGTGCGCGTACACTTCGACGCGCTCCTCGCACGCGTGGGAATCGAACAGGGACTGCAGCGGCTCGGCGTGCGCGAATCGATCAACCAGATCGTCCCGCGCGTCATCTACTACCTGCTGCTCATCCTGTTCGCCCGCACGGCCGCCGACGCGCTCGGCCTGGTCGCGATCTCCAGCGCGATCGCCACGTTCATGGCCTTCGTGCCCAACATCATTGCCGCCCTGCTCATCCTCGTGCTGGGCGGAGCCGCGGCTCAGTGGGCCGGCGGGGCCGTGACCCAGGCCGCCGACAACTCCGGCATCGAGTTCGCCGGCTCGCTCGGCCGGCTCGTGACCGCGATCCTGTTCTTCGTTCTCGGCGTGATGGCCGTCAGCCAGCTGCGCATTGATACCGAGATGGTGCGCCTCGTCTCGACGGCCCTGCTCGGCGGCCTCGCCCTCGCATTCGGCCTGTCCCTCGGCCTCGGCTCCCGAGACATCACCCGCAACATGCTTGCGGGCTTCTACGTGCGGCAGAGCTTCCGCGTCGGCGAGGATATCGAGCTGGGCGGCCAGTGGGGCATCCTCCACTCGATCACGCCCACGCAGACGCTCATCGAGCACGAAGGCAGACTCATCGGCATTTCCAACAGCCGCTACTTCGACGATGTGGTTCGGCAATAGAGCCGGACCGACGTTCCCTGCAACACGATCCAGGAGAATCTGATGCTGCGAGTCGTTCATTGCGTTTTTGCGGGTGTACTCTCGATGCTCTTGCCGGGCGCGGCCATGGCGCAGGACCCGCCGCCGCCCGGCTGGTACAATACGACGGAACTGACCTCGGTCTGGACCGGTGGCAATTCGGCGGCCAGCACGTTCGGCCTCAAGAACGACCTGCGCAGGCTCTGGGAGTCCGCCCGCTTCCGCTTCGAGGCCGGTGGCCTGCGCACCGAATCCTCGACGCGCACCCGCTCGGCGCGCGGCACCGCGTCCAGCTTCGTCGTCAACGAGACGGAGACGAGTGCGCTGACCGCGGAGTCCTACTACGCACGGGCACGCTACGACCGTTCGCTCAGCCCGCGCATGTTCCTGTTCGGCGGCGCCGGCTGGAACCGCAACACGTTCGCGGGCGTGCAGAACCGGTATGGCGTCATCGCCGGGGCCGGCAATTCGTGGGTCGACACCGAGAACACGGTCTTCAAGACGGACTACGGCTTCACGTACACGTTCCAGGACGATGTGGTCGAAGATCCGACCCGGAAGGACTCGTTCGCGGGGCTGCGCATTTCCGCCGAAGCACAGCGGGCTTTGTCCTCGACCACGCGCTTCACCAGCAATCTGCTCGTCGATGAGAATCTGAACGAGACGGAGGACCTGCGCGCCGACTGGACCAACTCGATCGCGGTCGCGCTGAGCAACAGCCTGGCCCTCAAGACCAGCCTGCAGCTGCTGTTCGACAATCAGCCGTCGCTCGTCCTCGTCCCGCTCCAGACCAGCGGCGGCGCGCCGACCGGCCAGAACGTGGCGACGCCACTGAACGAACTGGACAGCGTGTTCACCGTCGCGCTCGTCGTGAACTTCTGAGTCACGCGGCATGAGTACGGCCCGGCCGGGCGTCATCCCGGCCGGGCCGCCTCGCCGGCTCCCGCTGCAGCCAGCCCGGACGCGGCGCTACGCCTGCAGCCAACTCATCATCTTGTCCCGCGCCGCGCGGTTCCCGAAGAACGCCGTGTGCGCGATGCCGTCCGTGCCGGTGAAGACGTGGCGATCCTCGATCGGGAAGAAACCGGACCCGTTGTCCTCGAACACGCCGTTCGTGGGCACGACCAGATCGTTCGGCCCCTTGAAGATCAGATCCATGAGCCGGTTCTTCGCGAAGTTGGCCAGACCGGGCTCGGCCGGTGTGTAGTCGGACGTGAGAGCGAAGTAGCGCGTGTCGCCGGCGCGATCGCCGGCGTTCAGCCACTGGCCGAAGTCGCCCTCCGGTCGCATCGACTGCAGACCCTTGAGGCCGCCGACCGCGCCCACCGCGATCTGCTTGGCCACCGTGATCACGCCGGAGATCACGTCGCTCACTCCGATGTCCGGGATGAAGTTCGCGATGTTCGTGTACGTGTCGATCAGATCGCCCACGTGGTCGCCGTCCGCCAGGATCGTCCCCGCGTTCGGCGATCCTACGAAGATGATCCGCCCGACACGCAGGCTGCGCGAGCCCAGGCTCAGTTCGCTCTGCTTCTCGTTCAGGACCCGGCTGACCAGACCGCCGCGCGAGTGACAGATGATGTCGACATCCAGAGACGCGTCGCCGGGCAGCCGATCGAGCAGCCAGTTCACGTTCTGCTTCGGATCCTGCGACAGCGTGAAGTGATCCAGCGCGAAGACGCGGCCGTCGTAAAGCGCGTGCAGCGCCTCCACGGACTCGCGTGGCAACGCGCCGAACGCGCTGTGCGCGCGGCTGAACGTGCCATGCACCAGGAGCAGAGCGCGACCGGCCCCCAGCCGCTTCCAGCCCTCGCCGTCGATCTGCCCGGCGGAGGCCTGCGCGTAGTCTACGGCTTGCGTGTAGTCGTCCGGCGTGAACGTGCGGATCCCGTACGGCCGGTTGCGCGCCTCCCAGCGGCCGACGAACGTCTCCGTGACGGCGCCGATCAGCGGATCGACCAGCGGGAACACCAGCTCCTTGAGCAGCTTGCGGCCGACCGCACCGATCACGCCGCGCGCGCCCGGCTCGCCGGCCGGCGCGGTCGCCTTCGCGCGCGGAATCACGTACGTGCGCGCACCACCGGGTACCGGCGGTCCGCCGCGCGCGCCGGCCGGCGCCGGCTCCGCGAACACCCAGGACACGGCGCCGGTCTCATCCGTCGTGAGCAGCATCTGGCCGCGGCCGGCTCCCGGATCCTCGATCTGCACCTCGATCGCGGGTGCGCCGCGTGCCGACCGCGAGGCCGGCCCGGTCTCCCGTGTGTTCGACAGGCTCACCGTCTGGCGCAGCTCGACGTTCTCCGCTTCGAGCGCACCCAGCAGACCACCGGCCTGGAGAGCGGCCGCGGCCGCACGGCCTCGCTCCGTGTGCAGCGTCGCCTCGCCGCTGAGCCCGTCGGTCTTCAGCGCCACCGTGCCCAGCTTCACCGGCTCGCCGCTCGCGTCCAGCGGGGCGCCGGTCCGCCGGCGCAGCACGAACGGCTTCACGACCGTCGTCCAGTCCTCCGCCTCGGTTTTCGGCTTCGTGGGCCGCCGCTTCGCGTCCCGCGTCGCGCTCCCCTTGGCCGCGGACTCCCACAGCGACTCGAGCGGCGACGGCGCACGCACCGCGGCTGACCGCACGCTCTCCTGCCTGAGGAAGCTGAAGTCGGCGCTCTTCGTCGTGATGATCAGCTTGATCGTCTCCGTTCCTTCGGCCGCGCCCCCGTGGACGGGGTCCTCCGCGAAGGGAAACACCGTCGGAAACGACAGCGGCAACAGATCGGTCACGCTGAAGTTGCCGTTCTCGCGCAGCATCTCCTGCGCGCCGGGCGCCGGATACAGAAGTGAGATCGCGCCCGCCACGCCGAAGTCGAGCATGGTCGCGAAGACCGGCTTGTCGTGCCGGCTGATGATGCGCACGCCGAAATTCGGCGGCGGGTAGTCGCCGGTCTCTTCCCACTCGCGCTCCTGCTCCTCGGACGGCGGATCCATCGCCTCGAACACGATCTGGCTCGTGTCCGGGTCCGGCTCCGCGACCACCCACTCGCCTTCTGCGTCGCCCGGTCGCAAAAGCTGGATCTCGAAGCGCGGCAGCAGCTGCCCGTCCTCCTCGACGGGTGCGGCCAGCCTGCTGTCAGGGTCCGGGTTCACCAGCCCGAGGGCCAGCCGATAACGCGCGATCGTCTCGAGGTTGGCGACGACGTCCTTGAGCTGTGCGGGCGTCTTGGGCGGCATGGCCAGCTCGCCATCTTCGCGCACCACGGCCCACGTCGGCCCGGCCAACGCGCCGAGCTGCGGCGCCGGCGCATCCGCCCCGACCTCCGCACGCGCGGCCAGCAGGTACGCCCGCATCGTCGCGCCCTGTCCGGCATCGGCCAGCTTCACCGATTTCGAAGCCTCGATCCGTTCGATCAGCGCCTTGCCCTCGGCTTCGAGCGCCGGCGGCGCGACGACCTCGACGGCCAGGCGCATGTCGCCGTACACGTGCTCCGTCTCGAACGCGCGCGCATCCGCGGCGATCGCATCGGGCGCCGACTCCTCGACGATCTTGGCCTGCGCCGTCGTCGCCTGGACCGACGTGACTTCGATCTCGCCCAGCCGCTCGACGCCCTCGGTCTGCTTCGTGCCCTGGGTGTGTACGTCGTACTTCGAGCCTGCGGTCACGCCGAACGCCGCGCCCGCGCCGAGCGTCACCGTCTGGCCAGACCTCCGCAGCACGCGCACGAAACGCATCGGCTCGAAATCCCGGATGCCGAAGATCTCGCGATCCGCCGTGCCCTCCATCTGCGGGTGCTGCCGCCGGTTCGCGGCCGTGACGTTTGCGGCGGCGCGCTCGTACACATCCCGGTACGTCGTGCCGGGCGTCGCGCGCCGCAACTCGTTGGTCAGGAACCAGGTCAGCGCGCCGTGCGCCGTCTCGCCGCCCAGCTCTTCCGGCTTGTGTTCGTAGGACAGCTCCTCGTCCCGGCAGCCGGACATGAGCACGTATTTGCCGGACAGCGGCAGCAGGCCGCTCGGCCCGTTCCTGCGCGGGTTGCTCCCGTCGAGCAGTGCGATGCCCAGCCTCTGACGCATCGCGCGGATCTCTTCCGGCGGGCGCCGGTCCGCCGGCGCCGAACGGGCTTTCCCGCCAAAGGCGTCGCGCGTGATCGTGCCCGAGTGACAACAGTCGAAGATCAGCGTGATGTAGTCCGTCTTCTCACCCAGCTTGAGCAGCCGCAGGTGGATCTCATCGTCCGTGATGTCGTGGTTGTCACCACTCCACCCCTCGCTGTTCACCGGCATGATCGTGCTGTCCAGCCCGCTCGGCTCATCGCCTTCCAGGTCCGTCATCTGCGAGCCGTGGCCCGCGTAATGGATGACCACGATGTCGCCTTCCCCGGTCTGCTCGATCAACGTGTCGAGCGCGGCCAGGATGTTGACCCGGTTCGCCTGCTCGTTCGTCAGCAGCGTCATGTTCGCTTCGTCGAAGCCGAACACCTCGGTCAGGACCTGACGCATCAGCTTCACGTCGTTCACGCAACCGTCGAGAACACTGATCTTTTCGTAGGCGTCGATGCCGATGGAAAGTGCGCGCTTCGTACGCGCCCCCGTGGGTGTCATGGCTGGCTCCTTCAGGGCGGAAGGCCGATGAACCGCCCGGCCACGTCGGGCCGGGCGGTCACGGAATTGCGGTCATGCGGACGCCCGCGGGCGGGCGCCACGCGACTCGATTGCTAGCGGCCTCGCCGCGGGAACGACGGCTTCTTGGGTCCGCCGATGCCGCCGGGCGGGGGGGGCTTCGGCGCTCCGCCACGTCCCCCACCCGGAGGCGGAGGCGGTGGCGCATCACCACGGCTCGCAGCCTTCTTCGCGCCCGGCGCGGGCGGCTTCGGCGGCGGCTTCGGCGGCCCGCCACGTCCCCCACCCGGAGGCGGAGGCGGTGGCGCATCACCACGGCTCGCAGCCTTCTTCGCGCCCGGCACGGGCGGCTTCGGCGGCGGCTTCGGCGGCCCGCCGCGACCCCCACCCGGAGGCGGTGGCGGTGGCGCATCGCCACGGCTCCCGGCCTTCTTCACCGCCGGTGCGGCCTTCGCCGCAGCCTTCTTGGCCGGCGCGGCAGCAGGTTTCGCAGCCTTCTTCGCCGCAGGCGCAGCTTTCGCTGCTGCCTTCTTCGCCGGCGCGGCGGGCTTCGCAGCCTTCTTCGCCGCAGGCGCAGCCTTCGCTGCTGCCT
>JBFJPA010000153.1:0-9192 GCA_041617355.1 Longimicrobiales bacterium | reverse complement strand
GGAAGATCCGGCGGTCGGCGACCTTCCGGTCCAGGACGAGCTCCATGTTCCCGGTGCCCTTGAACTCCTCGAAGATGACCTCGTCCATCCGGCTCCCCGTCTCCACCAGGGCGGTGGCGACGATGGTGAGCGAGCCCCCCTCCTCCACGTTCCGCGCCGCGCCGAAGAACCGCTTGGGCCGCTGGAGCGCGTTGGCGTCCACCCCGCCCGACAGGATCTTGCCGGAGTGTGGCACGGTCACGTTGTAGGCGCGGGCGAGGCGGGTGATCGAGTCGAGCAGGATCACGACGTCACGGCCGTGCTCCACCAGCCGTTTCGCCTTTTCGATCACCATCTCGGCGACCTGTGTGTGACGGTCGGCCGGCTCGTCGAACGTCGAGGAGATGACCTCGGCCTCGACGTGTTCCTCCATGTCCGTCACCTCTTCCGGCCGCTCGTCGATGAGCAGCACGATCAGGTGCACTTCCGGGTGATTCTCGATGATCGCGTTCGCGATCTTCTGCATCAGGATGGTCTTACCGGCCTTGGGCGGCGACACGATCAGGCCGCGCTGCCCCATGCCGATCGGCGTCATCAGGTCCATGAGCCGCATCGACAGGTCGGCCGCCTTGTTCTCCAGCCGCAGCCGCGACTCCGGATAACGCGGGCGCAGGTTGTCGAAGGCGATGCGGTGTTTGGCGTGTTCCGGGTCATCGCCGTTCACCTGCTCGACCTTGAGCAGCGCGAGATACCGTTCGCCTTCCTTGGGCGGCCGGACCTGGCCCATCACGGTGTCGCCCGTACGCAGGTCGAACCGCTTGATCTGTGATGGGCTCACGTAGATGTCGTCGGGGCCGTAGAGGTAGTTCCAGTCCTGGGAGCGGAGGAAGCCGTAGCCTTCGGGCAGGATCTCGAGGACGCCTTCGCCGCGTAACACGACGTCGCTGTCCAGCAGGTTCTGCTCGATACGAAAGATCAGGTCCTGTTTTCGCAGACCCGAATAGTTGGAGATCTTGAGCTCCTCGGCCATTTCATGGAGCTCGGCGATCGATTTGCTCTTCAGTTCCGCGATGTCCACGGGTTAGTCACTCCGGATACGTGCAGGTGAGGTTGCGAACGACGTGCAGCACCGTCCAAGATCCGTTTGCCTGGCGTGGGTTTGCTGACCGATAAGGGATCGGAGCGCGCTGCGCCCCCGACTCGGGAAGGTGACGTTGTCGGTGGATGGTCGGGGGGTAGTGTAGCACGCCGATCCGGACCGGGTCAAGACCGCTTGCCGACTCCGTTCCATTTCGCCGACCGGCCGAGGAAATTGCCGCATCCGCCCCGTGCCCGGCTTGACAGCGTCCGGGACGCCGAAAAGACTACCGGCCCCACCCGGGAAACAAGCCAAGGGAGCGGAGGCACGGAATGGCTCGCCACAACCGCGAAGGGCGCGGCACGGATCAGAAGGGACAGAGTTACGTCGTCAGTTATCAACCCGACTGGTTGCGGCAGGTGAAGGTCTCGCGCACCCTCGAGAACGGTCGGCAATCGACGAAGACGCTGTTCCGCAATCCAGACACTCCCGAGACCGAGCCCGGCCCGCGCGTTCGCACACGCATCAACGCTCCCGGGACCCGCCTCGACATCGAGATCGGGCTCGTCGATCCCCAGCGTCTGGTCACGCGCATCATCGTCGAGACACGACTCCCCGGTAAGTCCGGCGAGACCGTGGGCTTCATCATCTCGGATCAGCGTGACGCGGAGTGAGGCCGACGCGAGTCCGCCGCCACACTCCGTACGATCGTTGTCCATGATCCGGCTCGGTCACATCGTCTACAGCAACTGTTACCCGGTCCACGCGCGCCTGCTCGAGACCGAGGCGGCCGCCGACGTCACCCTCGTGCGCGGCACGCCCGCCGAGCTGAACCGGGCGCTCGAGGCCGGCGACATCGATGTCGCACCCTGCTCTTCCATCGAGTTCGCGCGCCACGCCGACCGCTACCACGTCCTCGGCGGCCTCGCCATCGCGTCGACGGGTCCCGTCGAATCGATCATTCTGGAATCCGCCGTCCCGCTCGAGATGCTCGACGGCCGCACCGTCGCCGTGCCGACCGCGTCCGCGACGTCCGTCGTCCTGCTGCGCGCCCTGCTCGAAACGCAAAGGGGCATCCGCGCGCGTTTCGAGTGGTTCGACCAGAAGACCGAGCCGGATCCCATCGACACCGGCGCCGCAGCGGCACTCCGCATCGGGGACGTCGCGCTCCGCCGTTCGCCACCCGCGGGCCGCTTCGTGCTCGACCTGGGCCAGGCCTGGACCGAGTGGACGCGACTGCCCTTCGTCTACGCCATCTGGCAGACTCGCCTGCCGCCCGACGATCCCGAGCTCCGCCGTCTGCACGAGACGCTGTTCGAATCGCTCGACTGGTTCGAGCACGAGATCGACCGCCTCGCCCAGCGCCGCGCCGCGGAGTTCGGCCTCGCGCCCGACCGGTTGGCCCGCTACTGGCAAGCGCTTCAGTACCGTCTCGACCCCGACGCCACCCGCGGCCTGCTCCACTTCTTCGAGCTCGCTGCCGCACTCGGCGAGGCGCCACCCATCCGCTCGATCGCCTTCGTCTGACCGCGACCGCGCGCACATCGCCGGACCCTGCCGGCCCGGCAGGGTCGCGTGACGAAAGCCCCCCGACCCGGGTCGATCGGGTGGACAGTGCTCAAAACGTCCGGCTATGTTAGCCCGATGAGGCAGGTCTGGACCGTTCCGGTAGCCGCCGCCGGACGTTTCGCCCTCGACTTTGCGGCGGCGTTCGGCCGGTTCAGCGGCTTTGCCGCCCGCTCCACACGGGCCGCGGCCGATGTGCAGACGTGGGGCAAGATCCTCGTCCTGCAGATGGCGCGGCTGGGCGTGGAATCGCTCCCCATCGCGCTCTTCATTGCCGCATTCACCGGCATCGTGCTGTCGCTGCAGGCCTCCTACACGTTTACGGGTGCCGTTCCGCAGTATTTCGTCGGCACGCTGGTGGGCAAGACGATGATTCTGGAGCTGGGCCCGGTGTTGACGGGTCTGGCCCTGGCCGGGCGCGTGGGTGCGAACATCGCCGCAGAGCTGGGCACGATGCGAGTGACGGAGCAGATCGACGCGCTGGAGACGCTGGGCTATGACCCGCTCGCCTACCTCGTCGTGCCCCGCGTGATCGCGGGCACGCTCATGTTCCCGGTGGTCGTCGCCTTCGCGAACACGATCGGCATCATTGCGGGGTGGCTCACGTCGCTCGAGCTGTTGAACATGTCGACGCCCGAGTTCGTGCGTGGACTGCGCCTGTTCTTCGAGCCGTTCGACGTCCGTTATTCCATGATCAAGTCGGCCTCGTTCGGCTTGACCGTGACGTCGCTGGGCTGCTTCTTCGGTTACTCGACATCCGGTGGTGCGGCGGCGGTCGGCCGGTCGACGACGCAGGCCGTGGTCGCGAGCAGCATGCTGATTCTGGTGCTGGACGCGTTCTGGGCGGCGACGCTGCTATGAGCATCGTGCTGACGGACGTGCGCAAGGCGTTCGGCCCGAAGGTCGTGCTCGACGGCATCTCGCTCGAAGTGCGCGATGGCGAGACGCTCGCCGTGATCGGTCAGTCGGGCAGCGGCAAGTCGGTGATGCTGAAATCGATCGTGCGGCTGCTCGAGCCGGACTTCGGGCGGGTCACCGTGGATGGCCGCGATGTGCTCTCCCTCGAGCGCGAGGCGCTCTACGAGCTGCGCCGCAATGTCGGCTACGTCTTCCAGTTCGCCGCCCTGTTCGACTCCATGACCGTGTTCGACAACGTGGCCATGGGCCTGCGCCGGGTAAAAGGTGCCGATGAGCGGAAGATCGCGGACCGGGTCGCACTCTGCCTGCGACTCGTCGAGATGGAAGGCTACGACGACCGCTTGCCCGCACAACTGTCGGGCGGCCAGCGCAAGCGCATCGGACTGGCGCGTGCCATTGCGACACAGCCCAAGTACCTGCTGTACGATGAGCCGACGACGGGGCTCGACCCCGTGACCACGGCCGTCATCGACCAGCTCATCGAGCGGATGGCCGAGGAGTTGAATGTGACCAGCGTCGTCGTGACGCACGACATGCGTAGCGCCTACCGCGTCTCCGATCGGATCGCCATGCTTTACGACGGCCGCATCCGATTCGAGGGGACGCCGGACGAGATCCAATCCAGTCGCGATCCGGTGGTGCGTGCGTTCGTGGAAGGTTTGCCGGACACGACCCAGGAGGCGGTGGCATGAAAGCGCGCAACGAAGTCATGGTTGGCACGGTCGTGATCTTCGGGATCGCTCTCGCGATTGCCGGCACGCTCTGGCTGAAAGGCGAGGCGATGGGCCGTGGCCAGGTCGTGGTGCGTGCCCGGTTCTCCGAGGTCGGCCAGCTGCTCGAAGGCAACAGCGTCAAGCTGCGCGGCGTGCCCATCGGCCGGGTCCAGCGCATTGTGCTCGATTCCATCGGTGACGGCGTGTTCGTCATCATGCGCATCGACGAAACCGCGCGCATCCCCGAGGACCCTGCCGTGCTGCTCTCGCCGGAGTCGATGTTCGGCGACTGGCAGGCGGAGATCGTGGCGCGCCGCGACTTTGGAAATTACGACTACGCGGAGTCGCCGGATCCGGCAGTCCTGCCCGGCTACTCGCTGCCCGACATTTCGCGACTGACCGCCGTCGCCGATCGCATCGCCGAGAACATGGCCACGCTGTCCGAGCGCGTGGAGATCGCGTTCACCGAGGAGACCGCGCGCAAGGTGGCCAGCTCGGTCGAGAACCTGCTCGACGCGAGCTCCCGCATTGCCGCGGTCGTCAGCAATCAGGAGGGGGCCGTCAACCAGATCTCCGACGACTTGCGAGCGGTGACCCGCACCATGAGCAACGCGGCCGGCACGCTCACGAAGGTGCTCGACCAGACCGAGCGCGCCATCTCCGAGGATCGCCTCGTCAAGATCGTGGCCAGTGTCGAAGAGACCGCCTCACGCACGGCCGCCCTCGCCGATACGCTGCTCGCCATGGGCCGCGACATGCGCGTCGCCGCCGCATCCGCCGATACGACGCTGCGCACCGTTGGCAACATCGCCGCCGCCATCGAACGCGGCGAAGGCTCCATCGGCCGCCTCATGGCCGACACGATGTTCTTCATCAGCATCCGCGAGAGCAATCTCGAGCTGCAGGCCCTGCTCAAGGACATCCGCGAGAATCCGCGGAAGTACATTAATGTTCGAGTGTTTTAGGGCTTGGGCTGGGGCTTGGGCTGGGGCTGGGGCTGGGGTCGGGGCACGGGACCCGTCCGGCGTGAGTCAGCGCGCCCCGTCCGCGCCCGTGCACGGGACCCGGGTCCCGCCCGTGTCAGCGGCCCGTGCTCGCTGCACGTGAACGTGCCCATGCCCGCGCCCCGCGACCCGACCGTTAGCAACCGGAGGCCCGGTTGCTGACGGTCATGAAGTTCGGCGGCAGCTCGGTTGCCGATGCGGGCCGCATCAAGGCGGTCGCGGATCGTGTCGTGCGCGAGAAAAAAACCGGCAGCGAGGTCGTTGTCGTCGTCTCGGCGATGGCGGATTCGACAGATGACCTGATCGCGCTGGCGAAGTCGGTGACGAAGGACGCGAGGCGGCGGCATCCGCGCGAGATGGACATGTTGTTGACGACGGGCGAGCGGGTCTCGATGGCGCTCCTCGCGATGGCGATCCGGGACCGTGGCGTGGACGCGATCAGCCTGACCGGCTCGCAGGCCGCGATCATCACGGATACGACGCATACGGGCGCCCGCATTGAGGAGGTCCGTGCGACGCGTGTGCGCGAGGAGCTGGCCAAGGGATCCGTCGTCATTGTCGCCGGGTTCCAGGGCGTGAGCCGCGCGAGGGAAGTCACGACGCTGGGGCGAGGCGGCTCGGACACGACGGCCGTCGCATTGGCCGCCGCGCTCGGTGCCGACCGCTGCGACATCTTCACCGACGTCGACGGCGTGTATTCAGCGGATCCGCGCAACGTGCCGAATGCGGCGCTCGTGCCGGAGATCGACTACCAGGAGATGGTCGAGCTGGCCACGTCCGGCGCGCAGGTCATGCACCCGCGCGCCGTCGAGATCGGGGCCCGCTACGGTGTGCCGATCCGTGTGCTCTCGTCGTTCCGTGACGATGCGCACGCCGGCACGCTGATCACGAGGAGACGGAGCACCATGGAACAGCTGGCGCTGACGGGCGTCGCGTCCGAGGACGGTCACGTCCGGTTGACGATGCGCGGCCTGCCCAACACGATGATGTCGTTGACCCGCGTGCTGGACGCGCTTTCGGAGGCACGCGTCAGTCTCGACATGCTGGTTCTCGCGGATCGCGCGGATGGCCGCCGCCAGATCCAGATGACCGTGAAGGAGGATGCCCTGCCCGACGCACTCGAGGTCTGCGAATCGCTGGCCGCCGAGCTGGGCGGCGACCGGCCCGAGGTGCGCACCGGCCTGTCCCGCGTCGCACTCGTCGGCAGCGGCATGCACGAGGCGCCGGGCGTCTACGCGCGCGCGTTTTCCGCGCTGACGGCGGCCGGCGTCGAAGTTCTCGCCGTCTCCGCCGGCTCGATCTCCATCGCGGTCCTGGTCGATGCGGCGCACGAAGATCGAACCGTGCGCGTGCTGCACGATGCCTTCGGGCTGGGGCAGGCGGCGTGAAGCTCGCTTTGCTGGGTGCGACCGGCGCCGTCGGCCGCACCATGCTCGACGTGCTCGCGGAGCGCGGCATCGTCGTCGACGAGCTGGTACCGCTCGCGTCCGAACGCTCCGCCGGATCGACGGTCCGGTTCGAGAACCGCGAGTGGACCGTGCAGGCGCCGTCGGAGGCCGCCTTCGCCGGGTGCGACATCGCTCTGTTCTCGGCGGGTGCGGCGCGCAGCCGCGTCTGGGGTCCCGTCGCGGCGGCTCAGGGCGCGATCGTCATCGACAATTCGTCGGCCTGGCGCATGGACGCCGACGTGCCGCTGGTCGTGCCCGAAGTCAATGCGCACGCCATGACACAGCGCGCCCGCGGCATCATCGCGAACCCGAACTGTGCGACCATCCAGATCGTCGTCCCGCTCGAAGCGTTGCGTCGCCGCGCCGGCCTGCGTCGTGTCGTCATCACGACGTTCCAGTCGGTTTCCGGCGCCGGCCAGAAGGGCGTGTCCGCACTGGACGCGGAGAGCGCGGGTGGTGTCGCCGAGGAGTCGCCGTTCGTCACACGCATCGCCGGCAACGTCGTGCCGTGGATCGGTCCTCGACTGCCCAGCGGCTGGAACGAGGAGGAGGACAAGATCCGCAACGAGACGCGCAAGATCCTCGGCCTGGAGGAGTTGCGCGTGGCCGCGACGTGCGTGCGCGTGCCCGTCCGCGTCGGTCACTCCGCGGCCGTCGTGGCCGAGCTGAACGAGCCGCTTTCGCGCGACGAAATGCGCGCGACGCTCGAGACCATGCCCGGCGTCGTCGTGTGCGGCGATGACGCCGATCCCACGCCGATCGACGTCGCCGGCACCGATCCGATCCGCGTCGGACGGCTGCGTGTCGATCCCGATGATCCGCGCACCGTTCACCTCTGGGTCGTGGCGGACAACTTGCGAAAGGGCGCCGCGACCAACGCGGTCCAGATCGCGGAGCGCCTGCGCGATGGCTGACGGCGAGAAGCGTCGCAACCGGCCTCGCAAGGCGCGCGTCGAGACGAGTGCGGGCGGTGTCGTGTTCCGCCGCACGGAGGTGGGATTCCACGTCCTGCTCATCCGCGACCCGTACGCGAACTGGGGACTGCCGAAGGGGCACCTCGAGGCCGAGGAGACCGAGCAAGAAGCCGCCATCCGCGAGGTCACCGAAGAGACCGGGCTCACGGAGCTCGAGGTCGTCGAACGACTGCCCACGATCGACTGGTACTTCCGCGACCGCGGCCGCCTCATCCACAAGTTCTGTCACTTCTTCCTGCTCGAGGCGGGTGCCGGCGAGCCCGTGCCGCAGGCCGATGAAGGCATCACCGATTGCGCGTGGCTCGACCTGCCGGCCGCGCTGCAACGCGTCGGTTACGCCAACGCCCGCGAGGTGATCCGCGCCGCGGGCCGTTTGCTCGAACAGCTCGCGGAACGGACGAGAGAGGAACCGGCTTGAACGACGAGCGGGAATCGAAGCGATCGCGGTCGCGTGGCCCGAAGTCCGAACGGCCGAATCCACAGCATCCGGTGCCGTCGCCGGAACCGCCCCCGTCGGAGCCGGTTGCCGGTGGGCCGACAGCGAAGGAGACGCAGGCCGACGCCGAGGTCGAGTCGCGCGTGAAAGCGTGGCCCGCCACATACGGCGCGCTCGTCCTGCTCGCGGCCGTCGTGTTGTTCTACAGCATGCGCGAGGTGCTCTCGCCGGTGCTGTTGTTCCCGCTCTTCATCCTGCTGCTCGTGCCGTTCGCCGGCGACCGGCGCCACCGCATCGCCGTCACGGGCGCCACACTCATCTTCGTCATCTGGATGCTGTCGGCGCTGGGCTCGCTGCTCACGCCGTTCCTGCTCGCGGGCGCCCTGGCCTACATCCTCGACCCGGCCGTCGACATGCTCGAGCGGCGGCGCATCCCGCGCGGCATCGCCATCCTGTTGCTCGCGCTGCCCGCACTCGGCGCACTCGCTGTCGCCCTCGTCGTCGGCATCCCGGCGTTGCTCCGGCAGATGGATACGTTGCTGCAAGGTCTGCCGGCCGCACTGGAGCGCGTCACCGGCTGGCTCGCGACGCTCGACACCCGGCTCGCGCGCCTGGACATCCCGCTCATCGACGAACAGCAGCTCATCGCACAGCTCACTGCGGCACTCGATCCACAGCGCGCCATCGACCTGCTCCAGCAGCAGCAGGGCGAGATCCTGCGGCGCGCCTGGACCGCGGCGCTCGGCATCGGCCGCGGCTTCGGCGCCATTGCCGGCGTGCTCGGCTACGTCGTGCTCACGCCGATCCTGCTCTTCTATCTGTTGCGGGATTGGGATCGCGTGACCGATGCCGCGTCCAGCCTGATGCCCATGGGCTCGCGCCAGCGCTGGATGAGCTTCGCGAAGGAGTATGACCGGCTGCTCTCGCGTTTCCTGCGCGGCCAGCTCCTCGCCGCCGCCATTGTCGGCGTGTTGACCTGGATCGGCCTCTGGATCGCCGGCTTCCCCAATGCCGGACTGGTCGGCGCCGTCGCCGCTATCTTCAACATCGTGCCGTACCTCGGCCTCATCGTCAGC
>JBFJPA010000152.1:0-9212 GCA_041617355.1 Longimicrobiales bacterium | reverse complement strand
GGGGATGTAGGATAGGGACGGCAACGGCGGGGACGGCAACGGCGGGGACGGCAACGGCGGTGCATGCCCGCTGTGTCCGTCCCCATCATGCATCCCCAACCCCCATCCCGGTACCCGCCGTCCGTCGTTCCCCCATCCTTCATCCCCAACCCCCATCCCGGTACCCGCTGTCAGTCGTTCCCCGAACTCCCTCTGCCCGGCGAACAATTCGGCCACGGGACGGGCTGCCCGCCGCGCTGCGGCATCGTGCGGCGCGTGCGGTCTACCCTGACGGGGTCCTCGGACGCCAGATACGTCAGCATCGCGACGAGTGTCGCGTTGTTGCGGATCTCCTCGAACACGACCTTGTCGTAGGTGTCGCGGTTCGTGTGCCACGTGTGCGTGCCATAGCTCCACGAGATCGAGCTGATGCCGAACCCGGGCGCGCCGGCGCAGATGAACGACGCGTAGTCGCTGCCGCCGCCGCCCGGCGAGCCGGGGATGTTCAGATCGATGTGGCTCGCGATTTCCTGCGGCAGCCGTGACATCCAGCGGCCCCACGACATGCCGGCGTTGACCAGACCCTGCATCGACACGTTCGTGACCCGGCCCGTGCCGTTGTCCTGGTTGAACAGCGCCTGCAGTCCTTCGACGACCTCGGGGTGCGCGCCGACGAACCGCCGCGAGCCGTTCAGCCCCTGCTCCTCACCGCTCCACAGGCCGATCAGGATCGTGCGCCGCGGTTGCGGATACGCGGCCCTGATGATGCGCATCGCCTCGAGCATCACGGTCGAGCCCGTGCCGTTGTCCGTCGCGCCCGAGGCGCTGTCCCACGAGTCGTAGTGCGCGGACAGCACGATGTACTCGTTGGGCAGTTCGCTGCCGCGGATCTCCCCGATCGTGTTGAACACGGGGACCTCGCCCAGGAACTCGGCCTGCGCGGTCACGCGGATGACCGGGCCCTGGTTCCGCTCCGCCAGCCGGTACACCAGGCCGTAGTCCTCGCAGCTCAGGTCGAGCGTCGGGATGCGCTGCGTCGTGGCCTGGAAGATCTTGTTCACGCCGATGTCGTTGGACCAGTTCGAGTCGAGGATGCCCAGCGCGCCGGCCTCCTCGAGTCTCTGGCGGAACGCGGCCAGCGCCTGCCCGGTCGGAACGCGGCGCTGGAACGCCTGGCGTGCGGAGTCACGCAGCGCGTTCAACCGCTGCAGCGCGCCCGGCTGGCCGTACTCATCGAAATGGCTGTTCGGCCTGCACGTCGGCTGCGGGAACGCGATCGCGACGAACTTGCCGCGTACCGACGGCACCCACGCCTCGACCGCGGCCGCGTCCGTGACATCGGGCACGACGACGACCGGGCCTTCGACCGCCCCCCGCGTGCCGGGACTCCACGCGAGCATCGTCCCCTCCAGCGTGCGCACCCGCGGCCGGATCAGGTCGATGTGCGTGATGCCTCGCCGCCAGCCTCGCCACGTGCCGTACTGCTCGTTGCGCGCCGTGACGCCCCAGCTCGTCAGCATCTTCACCGCCCAGTCGTTCGCCGCCTGCTGGCCCGGCGAACCCGTGAGCCGCGGCCCGATCGAGTCCAGCAGCACCTGCGCCAGCACGTGCGCCTGCGACTGCTCCATGCCCAGCGTCCACATCCGTTTGAGCACCGGGTCATCGACGCTCCACGTCTGGGCCTGCGCCGTACCGGGCAGACCGAGAGCCGCCATCGCCACGACCGCGATCATTGTGCGCTTCATGAATTCCTCAGGGCTGGTGTGGTAGGAGGCGCGGTCCCGATCGCGCCCTCGCTGGCAGATTGGCTCCGCGCCCGACCGCCGCGCAACCGGCGCCCTGCGGCTCGGGACCGGCGCCACGATCCTCGGCCGGCCCGACGACCCCGCCTGGCTGCAGCCCGCGCCCGCGACGTTCCACGCCGCCTTCCACAGCACGCGCGGATCAACCTGCGCGGCTACATCGCGTTCGCGATGACCGGCACCGACACACGCACCACACAGGTCTTCGTCAGCCTGACTCGACCGCGAGTTTCCGCTACTCGACCAGATCAGCAAAGCCCGATCACGAGGTGACCCCCCGCCGCGCCGTTCCCACCGTTCCCACCGTTCCCACCGTTCCCACCGTTCCCACCGTTCCCACCGTTCCCACCGTTCCCGCCGTTCCCACCGGTCCCGCCGTTCCCGCCGTTCCCGCCGTTCCCGCCCCGCGTCTCCCGCCGTACCGTCTCCCGCCGTCCCGTCTCCCGCCGTCCCGCCCTTCACTTCACGCGATATCCCTCGATCCTGAACGCAGGCATCCTGCTGCCACCGACAGGGAACCGACGGGACGGAACGTCAGGGCGCCGGCAGCGGCAGCGTGCCGCCCTCCAGGAATTGCGCCCGCGGGAACGCGTGCGTCGCGCGCTCGAAGTAGTCGCGCTTCAGCATCTCGACGCGCTCGCGGGACGCCAGACAGTGCCACGTCTCCAGTGACGTCGGCCGCGCACGTCCGAACGCCGTGATGTCCAGCACACCGACGCACGCGCCACCATCCACATCGCGCGCCGAGGCGTAGCGGAACGCCGCGACACCGGCCGCGCGCATCGCCGCGCCCAGCGGCTGCGTGTCGGCGTAACGGCTCTTCGACGTCAGCTTCGCCCGGTACCGGTCGAAAGGCGCAACCGTCAGGTCGATGCCGCGCGTTGTGTTGATCTTGACTGAGAAGAGCGTGAGCGACGTCGCGACCACACCCAGCTCCGCGCTCGTGCCCTCGAAGAACAGAAGCCGGTAGTACGCGACCTCGGCAAAGACCGTGCGCACCCGTTCGGCACCGTACCAGATGCCACGCTCGTGGCGCGTGCCGAAACGCGAGCCGTGCGGCAGCGGCGGGTAACGGAACGGCGTCGACAGCAGGTAATGCCGGCGCCCGCGCGTCGGGTCCGGCGGCTTCGCCCCCTCGATCAGCTCCTCCAGCAGCTCCTGCTCCGCCGCCGTGTCCACCAGCTTGCGCGTCGAGACCTGGTGCTGCGCCTCGACCGCACGCCGGCCTACCAGCGCCAGCCGCCCGACCCTAGAGTCGCCCGCGCATCGCGTCCAGATACTGGACGACATCGACCAGCCCCTCCACCCGTTGGATCCGCTCCGCAGGCACGCCCCGCAGATGCTCGTTCTCCGCCCGCAGCCACGCCCCCGCCTGCTCGTCGTTCCCGCCCACGAGCGCGTCCAGGCTCCGGTACATCCGCACCAGCATCAGCGCCAGCTCGCCCTCCTTGCTCGCCGGCTCCAGCGCCCGCGTCCGACCCAGCCGCGATACGCTCGCCTCGCTGGTGCCGATCACCGCCGCCAGCTCCCGGTTCCGCAGCCCCAGCCGCTTCGCCGCCGCCAGCACCGCCTTCGTAAGGACCGTTGCCGGCTCAGGGACCGAGACCTGCTTTACTGTACTCATCAAGTGAAAGAATAGTCGGTGGATATTTCAGATGCAATGATGTTGAACGGCGGGAATGGGGATGGGGGTTGGGGATGGAGGATGGGGACGGATCACGGCGGGACGGCGGGGCGGGGATGGGGAATGGGGTGAGTCACTCGCCGTTCCGCATCCCCATCCCGAACCCCCATCCCCCTGCCCGCCGTCCGCGCTAGGTCGCCACGAACCCGAGGAGCGCCGCGCAAAGGAGCGCCGCGTAAATCCCGAGTACATAGCCGGCCACGGCCATGAGCAGGCCCACGGGCGCCATGGCGGGGTGGTACACGCCGGCGACGACGGGCGCGGACGCGGCGCCACCCACGTTGGCCATGCTGCCGGTCGCGACGAAGAAGAAGGGCGCGCGCAGCAGCCGGCCGACGACGAGCAGGATGGCGACGTGGATGGAGATCCAGAGGGCGCCGGCGGCGAGGAACGCGGGCGCGTCGAGGACGGCCTTGAGGTCGGCCTGCGCGCCGATGCCGGTGAGCAGCAGGTAGAGCGCGGCGTAGCCGATCTTGGAGGCGCCGACCTCTTCGAGCTGGCGGGCAGGCGTGAACGAGAGCAGCAGGCCGCCGGTCACGACGATGAGCACGGCCCAGGTGGTCCGGCTGATGATGGTCGGGTCGCCGAGCGGCGGCAGCGCGTTGCCGAGCGTGACGGACAGCACGGCGCCGCCGAAGCCGAGCCCGACGATGCCGACGATGTGGCGCAGGTCGGCGGGCCGGCGGTGCGCGGCCAGTTCCTCGAGCCGGCGGTTCGCCTCCTCGATCATCCCGGTGCGCGCGCCGATCTTCTTGTCCCAGCGCCCCTGGTAGGCGCTGAGAAACAGCAGCACGCCCATCCAGCCGTAACCGACGACGGTATCGACGACGATGATCGGGCCGAAGATCGCGTCGGGCGTGCCCACGCTCTCCTTGATCGCCACCATGTTCGCCGTGCCGCCGATCCAGCTGCCGGACAGCGCGGCGAGGCCTTTCCACGCCTCTTCGGGCAGCATGCCGCCGAACACGAGGAAGGCGATCGGTCCGCCGATCACGATGCCGGCGGTGCCTGCGAGCATCATGAGCAGGGCCGTCCCGCCGAGTCGCGAAATGCTGCGCAGGTCGACGGTGATCATGAGCAGCAGCAGCGCCACGGGCAGCAGGTAGCGTGTCATCCAGCCGTACACGACGGAGTCTGCGGGTGTGATGCCGATCGTCGTCGAGATGGTGGGGATGAAGTACGCGTAGATGACGGGCGGTGTGATCTCGAAGAACTTCTTGAGCCGCGGCACGCCACTCAGCCAGAAGACGGCGGCCAGCACGGTCGCCAGGTAGGCGAAGACGGCCATCGGATCGGTGAGCAGTGCGCCGGCCTGCGTCGGTTCCACGATGCGTTCTCCGCTCAGCGGGATGGGTTGCGGTCGCGCACGGTCAGCGCCGCTTCGCCTTGATGAAGACCTCGATGTCGCCCGGCCGGTCGTTGATGTAGCGCAGGCGGATGCGGCCGTCCTCGAGCTGCGACACGACCGCGGGCGTCAGGTTGGCGGTGAGGTACCAGCCCTCGGGCAGCACGACCGTGTTGCGCGCCCGGCCGAACGCGCGGTCCCAGACCAGCTCATCGCCGTGCAGCAGGTACCGCCCGGGGTCCGTGTACGTCTCCGTGATGCGCAGCCGTGCCGACGCGCCCTCGCGCACCGGCTCGAACCAGATCGCGACCACCTCCGTATCCGCCGTCACGTTGCTCACGTCCAGCCCGCGCCGCGTGATCGCATCACCGCGCAGCGTCTCGACACGCAACGCCTCGCCCGTGTCGAGCAGGACCGCCTCCGGATCGGACACTTTGCTGCCCGCCCGCACGACGTTCAGGTAGCGGTCCACCCCCACCCGCGTTTCCGTGTAGTCGTGGAACAGCCGGAACGAACGCGTTTCCGGCTGCATCAGGAAGTAGGTGATGTCCCGATCCTCGAACGCCCGCTCCCCCACCCGCAAGTCAACCCTCGCCTGTTGCTGCTGCCCCGTGCCCGCCGTCCCTGACACCCCCCCGAAACCGGACCGCGCAAAGTCGTCCCCTCCTCCGTCCCTCAACCCTTCCCCCTTCCCCCTGAAACCCTCCCTCTCCCTCTCCCTTCGGGGTAGAGGCTCCGCCTCGACCCGATACCCCACCGCCGCAGGCCCCGCGTTCATGAAGCTGACCCGGATGCGGCCGTCCGCCTCCTGCGCCACTTGCGATGGAAAGTTGATCGCGACGACTTCGTAGCCCGCCGGCACGACGACGCTGTTGCGATCGATGCCGAGCGAGCGGTCGAATACGATGCGGTCGCCGCGGACGAAGTAGCTCGCCGTGTCGCGGTAGGTCTTGTCGATGCGGATCCGCTGCTGCCCGCCCTGCGGCACGGGCCGCGCGAGTGTGACCTGCAGGTACTCGGCGTTCGCGTTCGCGTTCTGCATCCCGGCCGCCCTGGCCTCCGCGCCGGTCACGATCTTCCACTCGAGCGCGCGGCCCGTCGCGAGATCGATCACGCCGTCCACGTGGTGCTCGGAGCCCGCGCGCAGCGTGTTGAAGTAGTAGCCCGCGCCCGCCGTCGTCGCGCTCACGTCGTACAGGATGCGGAAGCTGTGCGTCGTCGGGTCGAGCAGCTCGTAGCGTGTGTAGTCGTCCGTCTGCGTCTGCCGGAACGCCTGTGCGCTCGCGGGCGTCGCGAGCGCGACTGCGACGACGGCGCTCGCGATCGCGAGGCGGAAATGATCTCGAATGGGCATCGTCGTGTCTCCGCTCGACTCGTGCGCTGAGGGTGTGCCTCGATCCGTCATCGAAGCGCGCGGTCCGCAATCGGTCAGCGCCTGCTCTCGCCGGTGAGGCTGGCCAGCAGACGCTGCACTTCCTCGATCCTGGGCTGCACGGACGGCCCCGCGCGGGTGTGCAGCCGGAGGTAGTCAGTCAGGTCTCGCACCGCTGCGGTGGTGTCACCCGCGAGCGCGGCGATCCGGCCGCGGTCGCGCAACCAGGTGGACTGGAACTGCATCAGGTCGAACACGCCGCCGGTCCGCTTCAGCGCGCGGTGCGCTCCTGCGAAATCGCCTTTCGCCGCACGGAGAGATGCGATGTTCGCGTTGGACTGGCGCAGCATGATACTCCCGCCGATGCCCGTGGCCGTCGTCGAGTCGAGCCGTTCGAGCAGCCGGCTGGCGTCGGCCGCGCCGGTGACCTCGGCCTCGAGCCAGAAAACCGCGAGGCTCAGACGCCGGCATCGTTCGTCATGGCTCACCCGTTGGAGCCGCCAACGTCCCCGGCACGGACCCCGTGAACCGGTGCGCTCGCCGCATTGCGTCGAGTGTACCGAAGCGTACGGGTGCTCAGCAAGCAACGGTCGGCTCCTGCGCGCGTATTGACCTTGCGGTGTTTCGCTCGAACGACGGCGGAGGCGCAACCGCCTGAAACGCGGCTGCGTCAGCTCGTGCTCAGTCCGGCGTCGGCCCGCGCGCGAGGATCCGGACGAGCCGGTACGCGTAGGCCGATCCGTCGGCAGGCGGGTTGGGAACGACCCGGCGCCCTACCTCGATGGTGTATCGCACGCCTGGCTCGTGCACGAAGCCTTCGATCGCATCGTAGAACCTGCGCCAGTCCTCGCCCGGACTCCGCACCTGCAGGCACTGGCCCACCATTTCGCCCGTGCAGGGCACCGAGTCCGGCGCGATTTCGAGGACGAGGACCTCCTCGTCACCGGGCACGGTCGTCGCGGACGAACACGCGGAAGCGACCAGGAAGCAGGTCAGGGTCGAGATCGCGAGTCGCTTCATGCCTGTTTCTCTCGTCGGTAGAAAAGCGGGCCGGGACATGTCACCATGCCCCGACCCGCCTCATAAGTTCCACTCCTGGCTGCAGCTCGCTAGGAGTTGCGCACGGTCACCAGGTCGACGCCCCGGATGTTGGTGCAGGCATCATTCAGGAATCCGCGGAGCACCAGCTGCGTGGAGGCCATCGTCACTTCGCCGCTGCCGGCCAGGTCCTTCATCGGGAACATGGCCACGAGGTCCATTCTCCCGTCTTTGTTGACGTCTTCCATGTAGACTTCGTAGGTCCCGTTGTTCTTCTGGGCAACGGATACGTCCGGGCCGGTGCCGTCGCCCAGCGTCAGCGACGACACCAGGACATCGGCCACGTTGAGAAGGGCCGATCCCAGAATCGCCACGGGGACGTTGCCGCCGCTCTTCAGGTTGAGCGGGTTCACGGACGACCCGGGCATGATGTCGATGCCGACGCCGACGTAGGGCACCGTCAGCGTCAGGTTGTCGGACCCGACACCGCCATCCTTGTCGGTCACCTGCAGGCTCACCGTGTAGCTGCCGGCCACGCAGACCTGGCGGCTGACCTGGATCGCCGCCGCCTGGTTGTTGGTGGAGCCGGTGCTGTTGCTCCCGAATCCCCAGTTGATGACCCATGCCCACGGATGGTCCACTACACCCGGGTCGCTGAACGTGCCGGAAAAGTCGTAGGTCTGGCCGGACTGCACCGTGGCGTCCGAACCGGCGTCCACCGTCGGGGCGACGTTGTTCACGGTGATCTGGGCGTCGTCGCTGCCCGTCGCGTCGTCGTCGGTCACGGCGACGGTGAGGGTGAACGGGCTGCCCACGTTGTCCACGTAGGTGTGCAGGAGTGTGAAGCTCTTCCCGATCAGGGTAAGTGCCTGCGCACCGCCGCCATCACCGTAGTTCACCGTGGCGGTCCACGGGTCTGCGCCCGGATCGGTGAAGGACCCGGCGCGGTTGAGCTGGTCGCCCTCGTTGAGCGTGACGTCGGCGCCGGCGTCCACGTTCGGGATCACGTTGGCGATGGCGACGTTCCCGCCGGCCGCTGAGGCGTCGAAGCCGTCGCTGACCGTGACCGAGTAGGCGTAATTGCCGTCGTTGGCGTAAGCGTGGCTGGGTGTGTCGTCGGAGCACTTCGCCGGCGGCGTCGCGCCACCGCAGCTGCTGTCGCCAAAATTCCACGAGAAGGTCAGGAGATCGTCATCATCGTCCGCGTCCGTGCTGCCGCTCGCGTCGAAGTTCAGGAGCGAGCCCTCCAGAAGGCTGCCCGTCGGGCCGCTGAGCACGACCGTGGGCGCGGCGTTGTTGGCGCCGTAGAGGTTGTCGATGGTCGCTACGTCCGTCGGGCCGACCGCGCTGCGCTGGCCCATGACCGCGCCGTTCAGCGGCTGCGTCGCCGTGATGGTCGGATTGGAGCCGGTGGCGAAGAAGTTTGCCCCGTAGTGCATGATGGAGCCGTAATCGTAGGCTCCAATGTCCGTGGCGTTCGAACAGGCGCTGGTCTGGTCGCCGGCCCCGGCCTTGTAGAAATTGTGCTCCCTGCCGGACTCGATCTCGGCCCAGTGGATCGTGACGAAGCCGTCGCGATCGCAACGCGTGTGCTCGTGGTACATGCCCAGCGCGTGCAGGATCTCGTGGGCCCCGTTCCCGATGGAGCAGCCGCCGACCGCCAGGTTGATGAACTGCTGGCCGCCTTGTTTGCCGATCGGGGATGAACAACCGCTCGCGTCCTGGAACGTGACGTAGTCCGTCTCGGTAGTGCGGAGAACGAACCTCACGCCGGGCGTCTGATCCTCGATCATATCGATGGCGCCGTCCACGATACTCTGCGTGGCCGTCGTCCTCGTGTACGGCACCACGCCGCCCGGCCAGCGGTTGCTTCCGTTGTCGTTGACCACGACACCCTGGACCATCTCACCCGCACGCGATGCGGCCAGTTCGGCCATGGAAGTAGCAATGCGGTCCGGTGTGCCAATGACGATGTCGCCCTGCCAGATGGCC
>JBFJPA010000151.1:0-9213 GCA_041617355.1 Longimicrobiales bacterium | reverse complement strand
CGCGGCGGCATCACCGTACGCTGGCATGCTGGCCCGCTCCGCGGAGACGCCCGACATGTCGGCCCGCGTGATCAAGGCCTGGATCAAGGAGTCGTGAGGTGAAGCCACAGACGGCGACGCGGCCGCGTGGACTCTCGCCCGACGGCCTCACGGGTCGGCAGAAGGCGGCCATCGTATTGATGGCGATGGGCTCGGAGGCGGCGTCCCAGGTGACGAAGAACCTGAGTTCGACCGAGCTCGAGGAGATCTCGCTCGAAATCGCGCGCATCGACACGGTCCCCGCCGAGACGGTCGATGCCGTGCTGACGGAGTGGGGCCAGATGGAGACGGCCGCCCACTCCATCGCGCGCGGCGGCGTCGACTACGCGCGCGAAATGCTGGAAAGCGCGCTCGGCGCGCAGCGCGCCGCGAACATGCTGAAGCGTATCGAAACGCAGCTGCGCGAGAATGCGGGGTTCCACAACCTGAAGCAGGCGGATCCCGCGCAGATCGGCGCGCTGCTGCGTGGCGAGCTGCCACAGAGCATTGCGCTGCTGCTGGCGCACCTGGACCCCGAGCAGACGGCGGAGGTGTTGCGCGAGATGCCGGCCGAGATCGGGGGTGAGGTGCTGGTCCGACTGGCCAAGCTGGAGAAGGTGTTGCCCGAAGTGCTGCACGTCATGGAGCGCGTCTACGGCAACGAGTCGTCGGTCACGATCTCGAAAGACCTCGAGGTCGCGGGTGGCGCCGAGGCCGTCGCGACCGTGCTGAACCGCATGGTCGGCGCCGAGAAGGACCTGCTGGACAAGATCGGCAAGCGCGACGCCGCGCTGTGTGAAGAGATCAAGAACCTGATGTTCGTCTTCGAGGACCTGGTCCGGCTGGACGATCGTGCGCTGCAGCGTCTGCTGCGCGACGTGCAGATGAAGGACCTGGCCCTTTCGCTCAAGGCGGCGAGCGACGCCGTCAAGGGACGTCTCCTGCCGCTCATGTCGAAACGCGCCGCCGACTCGCTGGCGGAAGAAATGGAAATGCTGGGACCGGTCCGACTGCGCGATGTGGAAGCCGCGCAGGCCGAAGTCGTCCGGCTCGTGCGCGCTCTCGAGGATGCCGGCGAAATCGTGATCTCCACGGGCGACGATGACCTGGTCGTCTGACTGGCTGACGCCGCGTCCGCCCACGGACGGCGACGCGTCCGCGTGGAATCTGCTCGATCTCGAGCCGGGTCCGCGCTCGCCCGAGCCGCCCACTCCCGGCAAGAGCGCCGCCGCACGCGAAGCCGCCAACCGGCAGGACGCGGCGGAGCGTATCGCCGCACAGCGCCAGGCCGAGATCGAAGAGGCCTACAACCGCGGCTTCGACGACGGCGTAGCGGCGGCCGGGGGCGAACAACTGGCACGCGTCGAATCGGCCCTCCGGATGTTGCAAGCCGCATTGACGGCAGTGCAGGCGAGTGAATCGACCTGGACGGAGAACGCACGCGAGCACATTGCCGCGTTGGCCGTCGGCGTAGCTCGCCACGTGATCGCGCGAGAGCTGCGGGGCGACCCACACGTGATCGCCGACCTGACACGCCGCGCGCTGACCCATTTTCCGGCCAACGAGTCCGTACGCGTGCTGGTGCATCCGGAGGATCTGTCCGTCCTGAGTGCGGCATCGCCGGACGGCAGCAACGTGCGGGTCGCGCCGGGCCGGGAAGTGCACTGGGTCGCGGACCCGGCCGTCGAGCCGGGCGGCTGCATCGTCGAAGGACGTCGTCGCATCGTGGACGGCCGCGTGGACCATGCGCTCGAGCGCATCTACCAGAAGCTGGCCGATGATTGACACGATGCAGGGCCGGCTCGAGACCGTGCCACGCTTCGCGATGCTGGGGCGGACCACGCGCGTCGTCGGCCTGGTGGTCGAGGCGACGGGCATGGATGTCGCCCTCGGCGAGCTGTGCCGCGTGCGGGCCATTCGCGGGCAGCACACGGTCCTCACGGAAGTAGTCGGCTTCCATGAGCGCGGCGTGTTGTTGATGCCGCTCGGTTCACTGGAAGGCGTGCATCCGGGCAGTGTCGTCGAGCCGCTCGGCCGTTCGCTCGGCGTCTACGTCGGACCCGGCCTGCTCGGCCGCGTGCTGAACGCACTCGGCCAGCCCATCGACGGCCTCGGGCGCCTGGGCGGACTGCGCCGCGTCGCCATGCAGCAGAACCCGCCGAACCCGCTGGAGCGCGAGTCCATTGCCGATCGCCTCACGACGGGCGTCCGTTCCATCGACGGCATGCTCACGCTGGGTCGCGGTCAGCGCGTCGGCATCTTCTCGGGCAGTGGCGTGGGCAAGAGCACGCTGCTGGGCATGATCGCACGCCAGGCGTCGGCCGATGTGAACGTCATCGCGCTGCTCGGCGAGCGAGGTCGCGAAGTTCGCGACTTCATCGAAAATTCGCTCGGCGAGGAAGGCCTGGCGCGATCGGTCGTGGTGGTCGCAACCGGTGATGAGGCCGCGCTGCTGCGCGCGCGCGGCGCCCAGCTCGCAACCGCCATTGCAGAGTATTACCGCGACCAGGGCAAGCATGTGCTGCTGATGGTGGACTCGATCACGCGGGTGGCTACGGCGTGGCGCGAGATCGGCCTGGCCGTCGGCGAGCCGCCCACCACGAAGGGCTACCCGCCGTCCGTCTTCGCCGCACTGCCACGTCTGCTCGAACGCGCGGGCAATGCCGCGCGCGGCGGAATCAGCGGCATCTATACGGTGCTCGTCGAGGGCGACGACTTCAACGAGCCGGTCGCGGATGCGGCCCGCTCGATTCTCGACGGCCACATCGTGCTGAGCCGCAGACTCGCGGCGGCGGCGCACTACCCCGCGGTCGAAGTGCTGGAGAGCCGTAGCCGTGTGCGCGACCAGGTTGCGGACGCGGCGCAGCGTCGCGCCGCCGACGCGCTGATCCGGCTCATGGCGGCCTATCGCGACAAGGAAGAGCTGATCGCGGTGGGCGCTTACCAACCCGGCGGTGACACTGTTCTGGACGCGGCCGTACGGATGCGGCCGGCGATCGAATCGTTCCTCGTACAATCGCCAGACGAACGGTCGGACTTCGAGCACGCGCGACGCGCGCTCCTCGAACTGGCCGAACAGGCGAACGGGAGCTGACGCACGATGCGTGGATTCCGGTTCCGGTTGCAGAAGGTTCTCGAGCTGCGCGAGCAGACTGAGAAAGAGAGCGCGCTCCGCCTCGTGGAAGCGCGCATGGAGGCGGCCGCCGCATTGCGTGCGCTGGAATCGCTCGAAGAGGCGAGGCGTGCGGGTGCCGAACAGGCGGGCCGCGTCGCCGATGGCGGCGTGCCTGCCGGCGAGCTGCAGCGGCTGGCCCTGCTCGTTCACCAACTCGACCTTCACGTCGCCGTCGCCAGCGAGGCCGCACGCGATGCGGATGCCCGCGTCGATGATCTGGCCGCCGAATTCGAAGATGCTTTCACGCAGCGCCGCGTCATCGACCGACTGCGTGAGAAGCACCTGGAGCTGTGGAAGGTCGAAGAGAACCAACGCGATCGCGCGACCATGGATGAATTCGCGATCGTCCGTCACGCTCGCCGGGCGGAGGGCCCGTGAACATCAAAGTGATCGCGGTCGCCGCGCTTTGTTTCGTGGGCGGGCTGGGCGGCGGTGTCGCGTGGTACGCGCGCACGGCGCCGCCCGCCGACGCCAAGCCGGCTCACGAGTCGGCAGACAGCACACACGCCGATGCGCCGAAGGAATCGGCCGCACACGGCGAGGAGACGCACGAAGTGGCCAACGCCGCAGGTGCGGACACGGCGCACGACAAGAGCGCGCCGGCGCACGATGCGAAGGCGCCCGCCACGGCATCGAGCGAAGCCGCGAAACCGGCCACGAACAGCGGGCAAGCGCCGGCTCCGGCGACGGCGACTCCGGCGAGCGCCGGACCCGGCGTCTCGCCACCGACGCCGCCCGTCGATCCGGGAACGGAACGCCTGGCCCGCATCTTCGGCGCGATGCCACCGGCAGAGGCGGCGCGCCTGCTCGAGCCGTTGCCGGAAGCCGACGTGCGCGCCGTGTTGCTCGCTCTATCCGATCGAAAGGCCGCGGCGATTCTCGCTCAGTTCAAGGGCGAGCGTGCCTCGGCTCTGGCCAAGGCGCTGATCGCGGGCGGCGGAGCACACTGAAATGGAGATCGGCGCCTTCACTCCGCTCACGGCCGGCACGAGCCCGGCCGCGGCACCGACGCCGGCCCCGACGGGACCGGTGCCGGCCGAAGGCGCACCCACGTTCGACGTTGCTCTGACCCATGCGCTCGCCCGTTCGGCCGCGCAGCCCGAAGCGACGGACCCCCACGAGACGCAAGAGCCGGAGCAACCGGTCGGCGAGGATCCCGTGGACGCGGATCTCGCGACGCTGTTGCTTGGGGCGCGTCCGAACACGGGCACGAGTCGAGTCGCACGCGCGGTGACGGAGCCCATCGACCATTCGCTCGAGCGCCTCGCCCCGGTTTTCCGCGAACGACTCGAACGCGTGGTCGAGCGCATGCGCGACGAATTCGGTCTCGACGTCCAAGTCGTGGAAACGCATCGCACACAGTCGCGCCAGGACCGTCTGTACGAGCAAGGCCGGACGGAGCCCGGGCCGGTCGTGACGTGGACCCGGCAGTCCAGGCACACGCTCGGCCTCGCGGCCGACCTGCGCGTGAGCGGTGAGAACGAAGTCAGCGCGTACGCGAAGCTGGCACGTGTCGCGGCCGAGGAAGGTCTGCGCACACTGGGTCCGAAAGATCCGGGGCACGTCGAGCTGGCCGGCCCGCAAGGCAAGGCGGAGGCGAGGGCGCCGACGCAATCCGCGCTGCCCAACGGCATCGCACGAATCGCCGAGGTGGCCCGTGTCGTCGAGGTCGCACGCGTCGCCGAGGTCGCCCGTGTCGCGGAGGTCGCGCGCGTCGCCGCCGTACGCCAGACGGAAATGAATGCGCCCGTCCAGGCCGCCGGCGCACCGGCGGCTCCGCTGGCCCAGGCCACACGCCGAGCCGACTCGGAGGACGGGACCGCACCTGCGTCGGCCGACGCGGATGTCACGGCTGCACGTACGGAGTTCGGTCGTGCCGAACCGTCGCTCCTGAATGCGAAGCCGTCGGTGGACGGCCTGCGTGGCGCCGACATTGCCGCGCGCGTGGCGCGCGTCTTCGCGCTGCGCGAAGCGGCGAGCGAAGCGCCGACAACCGGGTTGACACTGACCTTGAACGGCGCGGACGGCGTGGAAGCACGCATCCGCCTGGGCGTTCGGGGCAACGCGGTCGGTGCCACCATCGACGTGGCCGACTCGCTGGAAGCGGCCCGACTGGGCAACCATGTCGGCGAGTTGCGTCGTGCGCTCGAGCGGCAGGGCCTCGAGCCCGCCGTGCTGGTTCGCGAAGCATCCGTTCTTCGCAACGTCGGCGAGCCCGGTCGCCTGGCCGGCGCCAGTGTCCTCGCCGATCTGCTCTTCTCGACGCAGCCCTCGCGCAGCGGCGATGCCCCATCCGACCGGCTCCCCGGTCAGCCGCGACGCGATGCGCCGCTGGCCGATGATCGACCCAAGCGTCAACCGAGGGAGGAACACAAGTGATCATGCCCATCACGGCGGGCAGCACGCCCGATGCACCCCGCTCCGTCCTGAAAGGCGGGCAGCTGGGGAAGGACGAGTTCCTCCAGCTCCTGGTCTCGCAGCTGCGCAACCAGGACCCGCTCAATCCGACGGATCCGAAGGACTTCGCGGCGCAGCTCGCGCAGTTCTCGACGGTCGAGCAGCTGATCAACATGGGCGACCAGCTCGCGGCCCTGGCGGCGAACGATGATCGACTGCTCCAGACGATCCATGCGTCGTCCGCGCTGCAACTGATCGGGCGCTCGATCTTCGCCACGGGCGACCATGTGGTCGTGCCCGAGAGCGGCGACCTGTCCGTCACCGTCGACGTCGCCAACCAGGGCGGAACCGCCGAGGTCGTGTTGTACGACGACCGCGGCACCGAGGTCGGCCGTGTCAACGTGCCGCGTCTCGAGGGCGGCCGTCAGACCATCGATCTGTCCGAGCTCGTCGGCCGCGTCGAGCCCGGCCACTATTCGTACGCCGTCGAAGTTCGTACCGCGAACGGCGATCCCGTCCGTGTCCAGACGTATTCTCGCCTGCGCGTAGACGGATTGAAGTACACGCCGAATGGCCCGGTGCTGACGAGCGGTCCGATCCGGATTCCGCTCGGCGCCGTCATCGAAATCGGCGAATAAGGCACCCCAACGAGGAGGCTGTTCCCATGATGCGCTCGCTGTTCGCAGGTGTCTCTGGCCTGCGTAACCACCAGGTCCGCATGGACGTGATCGGCAACAACATCGCGAACGTGAATACGGTGGCGTTCAAGGCCAGCCGCGTCACGTTCAAGGAAGCGTTCGCCCAGATCGTCCAGGGCGCGAGCCGGCCCCCGGGCGGCGTGACGGATGTGGCCGGTGGCCGCAACCCGATCCAGGTCGGGCTCGGCATGAACATTGGCAGCATCGACATGCAGTTCACGCAGGGCAATCTGGAGACGACGGGTGTGACGACGGACCTCGCCATCCAGGGCGACTCGTTCTTCGTCGTCTCGAACGGGACGCAGCGCTTCTTCACGCGCTCGGGTGCGTTCCAGCTGGATGAGGGCGGACGCCTGGTCGCCGCGACCAACGGCTTCATCGTGCAGGGCCGCATGGCCACCAATGGCGTGCTCACCGACACGATCAGCGACATCCGCCTGCCGTTCGGTCAGAAGTCGGCTGCCCAGGCGACGACCGCCGCCTCGATCGGCGGCAACCTGAACGCCAGTGCCGCCGTCGATACGACGCGTCAGACCTCGATCACGGTCTACAACGAGCAGGGTGGCCGGCACGAGCTGACCATCACGTTCACGAAGACGGCGAACCCGAACGAGTGGGACTACGTGATCACGGCCTCCGGTGCCGATCCGGGCGCGGGCCTCGTCAATGACACCGGCACCGTCGTCTTCAACCAGGATGGCACGCTGGCCTCGCCGGAGACGGTGGACTTCGAGTTCACGCCCGATGGCTTCACGACCAGCCAGCCGATCACGATCACGTTCGGCACCGCCGACGCGATCGACGGGCTGTCGCAGTTCGCGAGCCCGTCCACGGCCGTGCTGCGCGACCAGGATGGCTACACGATGGGCCTGCTCGAGCGGATCAGCATCGATCCGCTGGGCACGATCGTGGGCGCGTTCTCCAACGGTACGACGCTCACGCTGGCCCAGTTGGTCCTGGCCGACTTCAACAACCCGACCGGCCTGCTGCGCACGGGGGACAACATGTACTCGGTCTCGCCGAACTCGGGTGCGGCCGTCCTCGGCTTCGCGGGTGAGGGCAGCCGTTCGGTGGTCACGTCGGGCGCCCTGGAAATGTCCAACGTCGACCTGGCCGCCGAGTTCACGAACCTGATCACGGCCCAGCGCGGCTTCCAGTCGAATGCCCGCGTCATCACGACCAGTGACGAAATGTTGCAGGAACTGGTCAACCTGAAGCGGTAGCGGATCGATACTCAGGGGCGTCGGCCGGTAGGCCGGCGCCCCGGGTCCAGGCGTGGAAACGGATATGAGCGCGATCGTTCTGGTTATCGAGGACAATCCGGTCAGTGCCCGGCTCGTCGAGCACATCCTCGAGGCCGCGGGCTACAGTGTGGTCGTCGCAGCTCGCCTGGATACCGCCCGGTCCATACTCGAGCAGCGCAGCGACATAGGAATCGTCGTCTGCGACATCGAGCTGTCCGACGGCAACGGCCTCGACCTCGCCGCCGAGCTGCTCGCGAAGTCGAAGCTGCCGATCGTCATGTGTACCAGCGCCGACGATCAGGCGAGCGTACACGCCGCGCTCGAGATCGGCTGCGCCGGCTACGTGCTCAAGCCCATCAACGCGACCCGTCTGCTGGAACGCGTCACCGCGAGCCTGACGAAAGAGAAAGACCCCAAGGCCGCCAGCCAGCCGGCTGCGAAACCGCCAAAGGCTGCGCCGGCTACAGCAGCAACCGAACCGGCGACGTCCGAGCCTGCCGGACCGGCACCGACTGCGGAAGAACCGGCCGCCTGATCAGGCGGCCACGCCGAGATACGGCCGGAGCGCCTCGCACAACGCGGACACGGCAATTTCCAGCTCATCGACATTGCCCCGGGCGACTCCGCCCGCCAGCGCCTCTCGCTCGACCGTTCGGCACGCCTCGACCAGCTTCACACCGCCCAAGGTCGCCGCACTGCCGCGGATGGAATGGGATGTTCGCAGGACGTTGGCGAGGTCACCGGCGAGCGCGGCTTCGTGCAGGCGCGCGACGCGAAGCGGAACGTCGGCGATGAACAGTGCGGCCAGGCGGCCGACCAGCCCGTCGCCCCCGATCCGTCGAATCCTGTCCAGCGCTTCCTGATCCACCATGCTCCGCAGCCCGCTGAGAGTGGTGGGCAAGGATCGGCGACTGCCCCCTCGGCTTGAGCCGGCGGGCGCGGCAGATCTGGCCGGCCCCTCACGGCACATTCTTCCGGCATGGCCGGAACCGCCCGTCCGGAACGATCTGCCGGCCGATCGGTCATGATCTTACAAACCTTTTTATGACAATATGTTAGAGTGGACCTGTCGGAGGCCTGAACGGGGGCCTTTCTGTGGTATGGAGTCTGCCCTCAGTCCCGCCCGCGGGAGCATTCGAAACAGATCGAAGACGCGTGATGGGGCGCGAACCGATGAGCGAGCAGCCGAACGAAGAAGGGGCAGCGCCGGCGAAGCGGCGTGGTGGAGCGGTCATGATCGCGGCGGTCGTCGCGCTCATCGGCGGCGGGGCGGCGGGTGTCTTCGCGATCGGCCCGATGCTGAAGGGGTCGGGTGGTGAAGCCAAGGCCGCGGCCACGGACGATCACGGCGACAGCGGCGGCGAGGCGAAGAAGAAGAAGGGCGGCCACGGCAAGAGCGACGCCGGCAACCAGACGCTGTACACGGTCGACAACCTGGTCGTGAACCCGGCGGGCACGCAGGGGACGCGCTTCTTGATCGCAACCGTTGCAGCCGAGCTGAAGTCCAACGACGCGGTGACCTCGTTGCAGGAGCGGGATCCCGAGGTACGCGACGAGCTGCTCAATCTACTGTCGGCACGGACGGTCGAGCAGCTGTCCGATCTCGGCGGCCGGGACGTTTTGAAGGACGAGATCAAGCAGGCGATCGAGAAGATCGTGGGCGCTGGCAAAGTCGTCCGCG
>JBFJPA010000150.1:0-9276 GCA_041617355.1 Longimicrobiales bacterium | reverse complement strand
GCTCCTCGCGCAGGTCGCCCACGACGAAGTCCGTCGAGGGTTCTCGCGGCCCGAGAAGGGCGCGCAGCAGCCACTCACCCGACCGCGGCGGGCTGCCGCGGCGGCGCGAATCAGGCCTCATGGAGCAGGCCTTCCAGACCCGCGGCCAACGTGCGTACCGCGAGATACGACCGTCGCAACGACTCGACGCCCGGCTCGGTCACGCGGAACCGCCGCTTCGGAATGCCACCCCGGTCCGGCGTGCTCTCCTCGACTTCCCAGTCCAGGAATCCCTTCGCCGTCAGGCGGTCCAGCGTCGCGTACAACGCGCCCCTCGTGACCCTCCGATCGGCGGCCTCCTCGATGCGCTCCCGCACCCGGGCCGCATGGGCGTCCTCACCGAGCTGGAGCACGGCGAGCAGGACGAGCTGTTCGAATTCACCGAGGGTATCCGCCATGGTCGCTCCGACGTCTGAATTGTAGGCGCTGTCTACTTTATAGACAGATGGCGCCGTGGGGTCAAGCCCTCTGTTGGTGGGTCGGGGCCGGGGGCACGGTTCACCGGCATGGGGCCTGCTAGACCACGGTGTCGGTTTCGGCGCCAGCGCGGGCGAGGAGGTGTCGGTACCAGGCGGTAACGGAGTCCAGGCGGGCTTCGTGATCCTTGGTGCCCCAGACGACGGACAGCGTACGGAGGGTGTCGGGCGTGGTCTTGGTGCGCTGCGCGTCCTTGACGGCGTTGGCGCAGGGGCCGTCGGCGTCGAAGAGGCAGAGAAGGCCGCCGAGGTCGATTTCCTGGCCGGCCGGGTTGAAGACGTAGCGGGCGCCGGCGGGCGCGATGGCGATGCGGAACGGCGGGCGGGCCAGGTCGACGTCGACGACGCTGATCGGGAAACCGCCATGCAGCGAAACGGCGTTGCAGGCATCGACGGCGATGTTGATGGACGACAGGGAGCCGTCGGCGGCGGCGCGGACGAGGTACTCGGATGCCGGTTTGCCGCGGCCGGTCGGTTTGTAGCCGCCGTGGCGGAGCATGTCGCGGACGCCGGTGCGCAGGGTCTCGTCGGGTTCGAACGGCGCGCGTGCGTTGGCGTGCAACAGTTCGACGAGCTCGGGCGGCGAGTCGATGTGGCCGATGCGGCCGGAAAAACGGGTCAGGAACGCGCGGAGCGCGAGCGTGGGATGGGGAGCGATGTCGAGACCGATCATCGGTGCGCGGGGTAGAGGAGTCGCCGAATCGTTACGGTCGGCTGGCGAGTTCGTCACGATGGCGGGTTCGATTCGCAGGGCGAAGGGAACGACATGAAGAATAGATCGCTGGTGGACCTGCACAACCATCTGTTGCCGAATGTGGATGATGGATCGCGTTCGGCGGGCGAGACGCTGGAGTACCTGGAGCGCTGGTCGCGCGACGGTGTGGCCGCCGTGACGTTCACGCCGCACCTGGTCGTGCGGCACTTGGCGACGGCGCGAGACATCGATGCACGGGTAAACGAGCTATCGGACGCGTTCGAGGCGCTCCTGTTCCGCGCCGAAGGACGCGCGGATCTGCCGCGGCTGGCGTTGGGCCAGGAGGTGTGCGTTCGCAACGGCGAGGAAATGGCCCGCGTGGCGGACAACCCGCGGGTCGGGCTGGGGGGCACCGAGTACATGCTGGTGGAATTCGGTTTTGCACCCGGCTGGGACGCGGAAGGCGTGTTGGCAGCGGCGGCGGCCGCGGGCCGACGCGTCATTCTCGCACACCCGGAGCGTTACGTCTTTCCCGCCGATGCCGACCCGGTCACGACGATCGCGCACTGGCGCGACGCGGGGACGTTGATCCAGGTGAATGGTGGCAGCGTCATGGGCTCGTACACGACGGCGGCCCGCTCGATCGGCGAACGGCTGATGCTCGAGGATGTGGCGACGATCGTGGCCTCCGACCACCACGGCCATCATCGGCCGCACGAGCCGGCCGAGATCTACGCATTCGTGTCGGCCCACGTCGGCGCCGATCATGCCGCTGCGCTGATGGGCGAGCGGCCCGGCCTCGTGCGAATGGGTCAACTCGTGGACGTCAGGGCCGCGGCGTAGTCTCGGTCGGCCGCGCTGCGCGTTCACGAGAAGCAAAACGAATCCGACGACGCATCGCCCCCCTGCAGCCGCACCTGTTGCGGCAACAGCTCACGATCGAACGCGACGAAGAAGCGAGGGTCGAACGCGATGCCGCCGCTCGGGTCCACGTCCACCTTCACGAGCCAGTTCGGGCTCGCCTCCGGCAAAAGCCGACGGCTCCAGCCCGAGTCCAGGCCGTTCGTCAGGTAGATCCGTCGTCCGTCGCGACTGAGCTGCACCGTGTGCGGCCCGCCCCTCAGCGGCCGGTGCGGCGCTGCCGGGTGCGGCGTGCGGTGGCTGCCGCCGACCGTCAGTCGCCCGGTCAGCCGCGGCCGCAGCGGATTCGTCACGTCGTACTGGCGCAGCTCCCCCGTTCCCCAGCACGAGACGTAGAGGAACCGGTCGTCGAGCGAGAGGTTCAGGTCGGTGACGAGCGGGGGTAGCGCCCGAAACGGTTTCAGAGGGGACGGCAGATCCTCCTCCGCGGCTTGCAGCGCGGGAATGGTGAGCACCTTGCGCAGGGTCCACCGGGGCTTGCCGTAGCCACTTCGCGGGTCGCGGATCCAGATCCAGATCGACGACGACAGGTCCCGCGGCGAGACCACGACGCCGAGGAAGCCGAATGGACGCGTCGGGCTGTGGGCCGGCCGGATGCCGCACACCAACGGGATCTCCGGACCCAGGTCGATCGACTGCCGGTGCCGGCGCGAGCGCAGGCTCCAGAAGTGCAAGCGGGGGTCGCGACGCGTTGCCGCCGGCTCCCACGGTATGGCGCCCGACAGCGGATCCGATATCGCCGGCTCGAACGTGACCATCGTGTCGAAGCCGAGGTGCCACCAGAAGTCGTGAGCGGGAATCCGCGGTTCGCATTCTCTCTCCCATCTGCCTTTCAACTCGAACGTCTCCGAATCCAGCAGGAACACGCCACCTCGTTCACCACTCATTGAGTCGAGCGCGTTGACGTAGATGCCGTCCGGTCCGCTGTGCACGGAGCGCAGCGTCGCGTAGCCCGTGCGGGCGGTCACGATCTCCGGCTCGATGACGCCGGCCAGCTCCGGCAGCGCCGGATCCGGTTTCGTGTCCACGATGTGAATGCGCGTGGACGCCTGGCCCGGCACGATCAGATAGCGGCGCTCGGCGTGGATCCGGGGCCCGTACGGACAGAGCGACGCGCTGTCCGCGTTCCAACCGATGCAGCGCAGGCCGTCCCCTGGTTCGCGCATCGGCAACTCGTGAATCCACTGCCCGTATGACGACGAACGGGGGTCCACATCGACAACGCCGATCGCGTCCGGTCCCGTGCCCGCTGCATTGCGAAGCGCGACGTAAGCCAGAGTCTCGGGCGGCGCCTGCATGGCATGACGCGGCGCCGGGTAGAAGCTCGGGTCGGATTGCCAGGTCGCCATGTCGCGGTTCGGGTACCGGTCCGGGGTGTCGCCGTTCGTCCTGTCGAGGCGCAGGTATCAGTGAAAGGGGCTCACGCGGGCGGCGATGGCGGGTGTTGGCGGCAGCCGGGTCCGCACGTTGGTCCGGCGAAACCGGGGAGTGCGCGGGCCGCACGGACGGCAGCCTCCCCGCTAGAAGGGAACCGAGGTATGAAAACGATTCGCGCACTCGCGTGCGTTCTATTGCTCTTTGCGTGTGGCGATGAGCCACTGGCCGTGGCGCAAGCGGACTCGGTCCGCGTCGAGGCGGGTCCGGGTGAGTTGATCATCACCAACGGCCGCCGCGCGGCGATCTTCTATTTCGCGGTGACGGAGGGCACTCTCGCGAATATCGAATGGGTGCCGTGCACCAACGCTCCGAGCTGCCCGAGCATTCCGGCCCAGACGATTCTGCGTCTGCCCTACTCGCAAGTCGCCGGCGCGAGTCACGGTGGGCCGATCCTCTTCCACTGGTGGCACGCCGTCTCGCGGGGCAACTCGGTCGGGCCGGATTTCGTGCGTGTGCTGAGAGTGGATCGCTGACCGGAGGCCGGGTGCGGCCGTTCGAACACGGTCGGCGTGACTGGCGTCGAGGCGGTGCGCTTTTCATCTTGAGTTCCGGGCCTCGCCATCCGCGAACTCGCGCGCCATGGACGCCGACGTCACACAACTGCTGGTCGAGCTGACCGAAGGCGACCGGGACGCCATGGATCGGCTGTTCCCCGCCGTCTACGATCATCTCCGTGGAATGGCACAGCGGGAGCTGCGCCGCGAGCGGCCCGATCACACGCTGAACGCGACGGCCCTCGTCCACGAAGCCTACCTCAAGATGGTGCAGCTCGAGCGCATCACGTGGCAGGGCCGCGCGCACTTCTACGGCGCGTGCGCCCAGGCAATGCGGCGCATTCTGATCGGCTATGCGCGGATGAAGAAAGCGGAGAAACGGGGCTCGGGCGCCGAGCACGTAGCGATCCACGATGTCGTCGTCGCGGCACGTTCCCGGCCCGCGTCGCTGCTCGCGCTCGATGCTGCCCTGGAGAAACTCGAGCAGCTGAGCGAACGACAGGCTCGCGTCGTCGAGTGCCGCTTCTTCGCGGGCATGTCGGTCGAGGAGACGGCCGAAGCGCTGCAAATCTCGCCCGCCACGGTGAAGCGGGATTGGACCCTGGCCCGCGCCTGGCTGAACCGCGAGCTGGGTGAGGAATGAGCGGCGACGCCGACTCCGCAGCGCGCTGGGCTCGAGTCGAGGTCGTGTTCGCGGGCGCCGTCGAGTTGCCGGCACACGCACGACCGGCGTTCCTGGATCGCGAGTGCGGCGCCGATACGGAATTGCGGGCCGAAGTCGAATCGCTGCTCGCGGCTCACGAGGATGACGGCGCGCTACCGCGCCTGGAGGCCGCGTCGCCGCCGAACTGGCGCATCGGCACGTACCGACTGATCGAGCCGATCGGCAGTGGCGGCATGGGCACGGTGTTCCTCGCCGAGCGCGAAGGGCCCGACTACGTGCAGCGGGTCGCGCTGAAGCTGATCCGCGCGGGCCGAAGCGATCCGCTGCTGTCCGAACGACTCCGCTCCGAGCGCCGCATCCTGGCTCGGCTCGAGCACCCCAACATCGCGCGGCTCATCGATGGTGGCGTCACACCCGAGGGCCAGCCGTACTTCGCCATGGAGTACGTGGCGGGCACGCCGCTGGTCGAGTTCTGCGACACGCGCCAGCTGACAGTTCGAGAACGGTTGCGCCTGTTCCTGCGTATTGCCGAAGCCGTCTCCCACGCGCACGCGCAGCTGGTCATCCATCGCGACCTCAAGCCGTCGAACATCCTCGTCAGCGAGGACGGTCATCCGAAGCTGCTGGACTTCGGCATCGCCAAGCTGGTGGATCCCGATGACGACGCGACGACGACGCGCACGGGCGCATGGGGCACGCCCGCCTACGCGAGTCCCGAGCAGGTGCGTGGCGAGCCGGCCGGCACGGCGACCGATGTGTATGCGCTCGGTGTCCTGCTCTACGAGCTGCTCGCGGGCGAGCGACCGTACCGGCTCGACGGCCTTCCCGCGGCCGAAGCACAACGCATCATCTGCGAGCAGGTCCCGCCGCGACCGAGCGAGCGCATTCCGCAGGATTCGGGCGCCGCGGCAGCGCGCGGGCTCAGTGCGGACCGGTTGCGCCGCGATCTGAGCGGCGACCTCGATACGATCGTGCTCAAGGCGTTGGCCAAGGAGCCGGAGCGGCGGTACGCGTCCGTCGACGCGTTCGCCGAGGATCTGCGCCGGCACCTGGACGGTCGGCCCGTGCTCGCGCGACCGGACAGCACATCATACCGCGCGTCGCGTTTCGTGCGTCGGCACCGGGCCGCGGTGTCTGCCGTGGCGTTCGCGAGCGTGGCCCTGCTCGGAGGGACGGTGGTCTCGGTGTGGCAGGCGAGGCGCGCGACGACGCAAGCGGTGCTGGCATCAGCGGAGCGCGACCGAGCGCAGGCCGAGGCCGAGAAGGCGCAGCTGGTGACGCGGCTGATGGCGGACCTGTTCCGACTCAGCGACCCGAATCAGATGCTGGGTGACACGATCACGGCCCGCCAGGTCCTCGACGAAGGCACGGCCCGCATCGAGCAGGAGCTGGCTGGACAACCCGAGCTGCAGTCGGCCCTGCTCGTCGAGGTCTCGCGCGTCTACCGCAACATCGGTCTTCTGGATCGCGCGGAGGCGCTGTCGAGGCGGTCGCTCGCCTTGCGCACCGAGCGGTTCGGTCCGGAAAGCGCCGAAGTCGCGGAAAGCCTCGGTGATCTCGGCCTGGTCCTGGCCGTTCGCGGCCAGACGGACGAGTCCGTCGAAGCGCTGCAACGCGCGATCGCGCTCCGTGACGCGCTCATCCCCGCTCCCGACACCGTGGCCAGCCAGTTGCGCATCGAGCTGGGCTGGCAATTGCGTGCGGCGGGAGATTTCGCCGGTATGCGCGAAGCGTTTGAGCGTGCGCTCGACGACCTGCGTTCGGCGCTCGGGCCCGCGTCGCCACGAACGGGTGATGCGCTGATCGGTCTGGCCGCCGCACTGCACGAGGAGAGCCGGTTCGACGAGGCGGAGACGCTCTTTCAGGATGCGCTCGCGACCCTGGACGAAGCACCCTCGCGCGCACATCCGCTGGCGGCGACAGCGCTGCTGAACGTCGGCATGCTGCGCCGACTGCGAGAGCGCGCTGCGGAGGCTGAGCCGCTGCTGCGCTCGGCGCACGCGATGCGCCTCGACCTGTTCGGTCCCGATCATCCCGACCTGCTCGAGGCCGCGAAGGAGTGGGGCCGGTCGCTTCACGAATCGGGTCGTGTGCAGGAAGGCGAGCGCGTCCTCGCTGCCGCGCTGGATCGCTCCCGTCGCGTGCTCGGCGACGAGCACCAGGTGACCGTCGGCTTCTACGATGCGGTCGGCGCCGCCCGCCTCACCCTCGGCCGGTCTGCCGAAGCCTATGCGGCCTTCGAGCGCCGGCTCGCGCTGTCGCGAACGATCCACGCCGATCACCCCGAGCTGGTCTTCGCCCTCATCCGTGCGGGAGAAGCGCGGCTGGCGACAGGCCGGATCGACGCGGCCGAGGCCAGCTTCCGCGAAGCGCTCACCCGCGCCGCCGGACCCGGCGGCGCGTATCGGCTCCTCGCCTTGAACGGACTCGGCGACGTCGAACGGGAGCGCGGGCGTTACGCACGAGCGGCCGAGTATTACGACGAGGCGGCCGCCATCGGATCGACGGCTCTGCGACCGGATCATCGATACGTTCGGCGGCTCCAGCGCGATCGCGCCATCCTGCTGCTTCGCAGTGGGAACCGCGAAGACGCCGTGATGCTGCTCGATTCCGTCGCCGCGATGGAGCGCCGGATCAAGCCGCTGCCGCACTACGAACATGGCCACACGCTGCTACGCCTGGGTGAAGCGCGGTGGGCCGCGGGCGATCGCGATGGTGCTGCGAGCGCGCTCGCAGCCGCACTCGAGCAGCTCGTCGCACTGCCCACCGAACACCCGCACGCGCGCGAAGCGCGACGGCTGCTCGCCGAGACCCGTCGCTGAGACCGGAGTCGGGTCCGGACCCCTGCCAATGGAACGGTTGCACGATTCGGCATCCGCGTTTACCGTGGGTGTCGAGGTTTCCAAACTCTTCTGGAGTGCTCGATGCGGATTCGACTCACGGACACCAGCACCACCGTCGCCGCGGCGCCGCATGGCGTGCCGTGCAGCGTCACGGTGCGGGTCATGGATCCGATCCGGGCACATTAGCGGGAACGAGCGAACGGCCGCGTAAGCGCGCGGATACGATTGGCCCCCCGGTGCCCGGCGCACTCGGGGGGCCTTTCACATCCGGCTGTTGGAGTCACCATGTCACGAACGAAGCTCGGGCATAGCTCGCGTGCCTGGCTGAAGCTTTTCGCCGACGCGGTCACCGGCCGCGGCGGTGATCCCACGGCTGGACCCGTCGGCCGCGCCATCGTCTTGCTGGCCGTACCAATGGTGCTCGAGATGGTGGTCGAGTCGCTCTTCGCGGTGGTGGACATCTTCTTCGTCGCGCGGCTCGGACCGGCTGCGATGGCCGCGGTCGGCGTCACCGAATCGATCCTGTCGCTGGTCTACACGGCCGCGATGGGCCTGAGCATCGGCGCGACCGCCGTCGTTGCGCGGCGCATCGGCGAGCGCAACGAAGAGGCAGCCGGCGAAGCCGCGGTCCAGGTCCTTCTGCTGGGCATTGCCGCCTCGGCGATCATCGGGGTTGCCGGCATCATCGGAGCGCCTCACATCCTGCGCGCGATGGGCGCGGATGAGGAGGTCGTTCGCACCGGCACCGGTTACGCCCGCGTCATGCTCGGTGGCAACGCGGCGATTCTGTTGCTGTTCCTGCTGAATGCGGCGTTCCGCGGCGCGGGTGATGCATCGCTTGCGATGCGATTGCTCTGGCTCGCGAGCGGGCTGAACATCGTGCTCGACCCGTGTCTGATCTTCGGACTGGGTCCGTTCCCCGAGATGGGTGTGACGGGAGCGGCTGTCGCGACCACAATCGGCCGCGGCACCGCCGTGATCGCGCAGCTATTCGTGCTCTTCCGAGGCGCGGGTCGACTGCGCGCGAACGTGCGCCGCGTTCGCATTCAGACGGCAGTGATGCTGCGCGTGTTGAAGCTGTCCGGAACTGGTACGCTGCAGGTGTTCATCGGCACCGCGAGCTGGATCGGGCTCGTGCGCCTGCTGGCGACGTTCGGCGCCGAGGCGCTCGCAGGCTACACCGTCGCGATTCGCATTGTGCTCTTCGCGCTGCTGCCGGCGTGGGGCCTGTCCAATGCGGCCGCGACCATGGTCGGCCAGGCGCTGGGTGCACGCGATCCGCACCGGGCCGAGCGGGCCGTGTGGGTGGCCGGGTTCCTGAACCTGATCTTCCTCGGGTCCATCGGCATCGTGTTCATGGTGGCGGCGCCGGGTATCGTGGCGCTCTTCGGCGCTGAAACCGATACCGCCCTGTACGCCACGCGCTGCCTGCGCATTGTCAGCGCCGGGTTCTTCTTCTACGCGTACGGCATGGTGCTGCAACAGTCGTTCAACGGCGCCGGCGATGCATGGACACCGACCTGGCTGAACGTGTTGTGCTTCTGGCTCTGGGAGATCCCGCTCGCCTGGGTCCTGGCCCGCACGTTCGACTTCGGGCCGGATGGCGTGTTCGTCGCCATCACGGTCGCATTCTCGACCCTCGCCGTGATCAGTGCCGTATTGTTCCGGCGGGGGAAGTGGAAGGCCGCAGCCGTCTGAGACGGCTGCG
>JBFJPA010000149.1:0-9300 GCA_041617355.1 Longimicrobiales bacterium | reverse complement strand
CCGCCGTATTTCGTCGACATGCCGACGGAGCCCCAGCCCATCGTGGACGTGCGCGGCGCACGCGTGCTCGCCCTCCTCGGCGACAGCATCACGACCGACCACATCTCGCCGGCCGGCTCCATCAAGAAGGACAGTCCCGCGGGCAAATACCTGATCACACGCGGTGTCGAGCCGAAGGACTTCAACTCGTATGGCTCGCGACGGGGCAATCACGAAGTGATGATGCGGGGCACGTTCGCGAACGTGCGGTTGCGCAACAAGCTCGTGCCCGGCGTCGAGGGTGGCTACACGCGCCACCTGCCGGACGGCGAGCAGATGTCGATCTACGAGGCCGCCATGAAGTACAAAACGGCGGGCGTGCCGCTGGTCGTCATTGCCGGCAAGGAGTACGGCACGGGCTCGTCCCGCGACTGGGCGGCGAAGGGAACCTTGCTGCTCGGCGTGCGGGCGGTCATCGCGCAGAGCTACGAGCGCATCCACCGCTCGAACCTGATCGGGATGGGTGTCCTGCCCCTGCAGTTCCTCGAGAACGAGTCGGCCGACCAGCTCGGCATCACCGGCGAAGAACGTTTCGATATCGAGGGCCTGACGGAGGTGTTGGAAGACGGGTCGGCGGATCGTACGGTGACCGTGCGGTGCCGCCGCGACGATGGAGTCGAGTCGGAATTCAAGGCGCTCGTCCGCATTGATACGCCGCAGGAAACAGCATACTACCGCCACGGCGGCATCCTGCAGTACGTACTACGGCAGCTCGCGGACGTCTAGCCGTCACGATTGTCGGAACCGGGACGTATGGAATGTGACGGGGCCGCTCCAGAGGGAGCGGCCCCGAGCAACTGGGAAGAAGGGGGAGGATCCATGAGACTCGATGCAATGTGTCGTGCGACACGGTCATTGGGCGACGCGATGCGGTGCAGGTCAGCGGTGCTGGCCTGCATCGTTCTTGCCTTGGGGGCCGCTCCGTTGACCGTAGACGCACAGATTACCACGTACCGACTGCAAGGCACGGTCGTCGACGCGACATCACAGCTGCCGCTGGGCAGTGTAGCGGTGACCGTGGCCGGGACACAGCTGGGCACGTTGACGAACGCCGCCGGCCGCTTCGAGCTGGTCGTACGCGCGGCACCCAGCGAAATCACGCTCGAGTTCTCGCTGATCGGCCGTGAGTCGGTCACGCAGCAGGTGACGCTGGGAACGGCGCTGGCCGTGGACGTCGCACAGGTCGCGCTGCGCGAATCGGCGGTCCAGCTCGAAGGCATTGTCGTCACCGGCACGGGTGTGGCGACGGCACGGCGCGCGCTGGGCAACTCGGTCGCCGTCGTGTCCGGCGAGGCGGTCGCGAATTCGCGGGCCAGCACCGTGGACGCGGCGCTGCAGGGCAAGATCGCCGGCGCGCAGATCATGTCGAACAACGGCACGCCGGGCGGCGGCGTGACGGTTCGCCTGCGCGGAACCAGCTCGATCGTGGGCGGGGCCGAGCCCCTTTACATCGTTGACGGCGTGATCGTCGACAACAGCTCCGACCAGCAGATCAACTTCGGCTACCGCTCCAACCCGACGAACCGCCTCGGCGACATCAATCCGAACGACATCGAGCGCGTCGAGGTTCTGAAAGGTGCCGCGGCCGCGGCACTGTACGGCTCACGCGCGAACAACGGCGTGATCCAGATCTTCACGAAGCGCGGCGCCGCGGGCCAGACGCGGATCGATGTGAGCACGCGGGCCACGCTCGGCCAGCTCGAGAACCGGCTGCCTTTCGCCATGACACCGGTCGACGAAGCGGGCAACCCGATCACGCGCTACGACCACCAGGACCTGGTCTTCCGCGAGGCTTGGGGCAGCGAGACGACCGTCTCGGTCTCCGGCGGCGGCGACCAGACCCGCTTCTATCTGTCCGGCTCGTACAACAAGGACAACGGCATCATGATCGGCTCGTCCAACGAGCGGATGAGCGCCCGCCTCAACGTCGACCAGACGGTGGGCGACTGGCTGTCCATCTCCGGCGGCGCCAGCTTCGTGCGCAACCTGAACGATCTGCTCATCAACGGCGAGAACGGCACGGGCGGAATCCTCACCGCCATCGTGTTCACGTCGACGGACGTCAATCTGGCCCGGCGCGATCCCGAGACGGGACAATTCGTGATTCGCCAGACGACGTTCCCGAATCCGCTCGAAGTGGTCGAAGACTGGGACGCGCCCCAGACCATCAACCGCTTCGTCGGCTCGTTCCAGGCGAGGGCGACGCCGCGTGGCTGGCCTTCCATCGAGTATCGTCTCGGTTACGACACCTACGACATGTCGACCGGCCTGTTTATCCCGCGCGGCACGCCCGTGCGGCCGACGGGCAGCTCGACGGCCGTCTCCCGCACGCAGTTCCTGGTCAACAACGACCTGGTCGGTTCCTACAGCTACGACCTCGCGGCACGGCTGCAGGGCACGACGACTGTCGGATTGAACCACACGTATTCGCGCGAGCAGACGCTGACATCGTCCGCCGAGGATCTGGTCCCGGTCACGCGGCTCGTGCGCGGCGCCGTGCAGTCCACCAGCCAGAACCAGTTCGAAACGGCGACGCTCGGCTTCTTCGCGCAGCAGCAAGTCTCGCTGGACCAGCGGCTGTTCCTGACCGGCGCGCTGCGCTGGGACGCATCATCGACCTTCGGCTCCGACGAGCGCTGGCAGCTGTACCCGAAGCTGTCCGGCTCATATGTGCTTTCCGACAACGACTGGTGGAGTGATTCGGGCGTGGGCGGCGTGGTCGGCGAGCTGCGTCTGCGTGGCGCGCTCGGCTACGCCGGCAACCAGCCGCCCGTCGGCTCGGCCTACTCGCGCTTCCCACGCTACGCGCAGGCCATCAACATCACACGGTCCGGCCTGGTCCACCTGTCGAATCCGGGCAACCCGAACTTGAAGCCCGAGCGGCAGCGTGAGGTCGAAGTCGGATTCGACGCCGGGTTCCTCAACGACCGCATCGGCCTCGCATTCACGTATTACGACCAGTACGTGAAGGACCTGCTGCTGACGCGGCCGTTCCCGCCGAGCACGGGTTACGGCGCGGTGCTCGACAACGTCGGCGAGCTGTCCAACAAGGGCATCGAGCTGCAGCTCAACACGCGCAACATCGACCGCGCCGGTTTCAGCTGGAGCAGCTCGCTCACGTTCTCGCGGAACCGCAACAAGGTGCAACGTCTGGCGGGCAGCCCGTTCGGCGAGGGCTACTTCAACTGGGTCGATGAAGGACAGGCGCTCGGCGTCTGGCGGCTCTTCGATTTCCAGCGCGACGCGAACGGCCGCGTCCTCGAAGACGCGAACGGCCTGCCGCTGCGCACGCCGACGGTTCAGATCATCGGCGACCCGAACCCCGATTTCCAGGCCTCACTGCGCAACGAGGTACGCTTCGGGCGCCGCCTCACCGCCAGCGTGCTGCTGGACGGCGTGTTCGGCCACGATGTCTGGAACCAGACGGTCCGCATCATGGACATCTTCCGTGCGGGCCCACTCTACGACCGGCAGCTGCGCGGTGAGATCACGTCCGCGTATCGGAGTCGCGTGATCGGCATCACCGGCGCGTATCTCGAAGACGGTACCTTCGTGAAGGTGCGCGAGCTCTCCGTCGCGTACCAGGTGCCGGAGACGTTCTACCGGAACCTGGGCCTCGGTTCGCTCTCCCTCGAAGTGGCCGGCCGCAACCTCTACACGTTCACGGATTACACCGGCCTCGATCCCGAGACCAACATGTTCGGCACGTCGACCGTGGCGCGCGGGACGGATTTCGCGACCTATCCGAATCCGCGCACGTTCTCCTTCGGCGTGCGAGCGGGGTTCTGATGTCGACCACGAAACCAATGACCGGAGCGCGCACCATGACGCGGTGGAATGCGGTTGGAGCGCTGCTGTTCGCCGGCCTCGTGGCCGGCGGCTGCACCCTCGACCTGAACGACCCGAACTTCCCGACCGAAGAAGTCGTCTTCGGCGACGGCCAGAACCTGCTCGCCATCGGTATCGGCATCCAGGCGGAGATGGGTGACCTGCTCGGGCCACAGATCTTCGTGACCAGCCTGGTCGCGGACGAAATGGGCGCCGGCTCGGCCACGTTCCAGAACTTCCAGGCCGCGGACCGTGGCGACGAGCTGGAGGCCGCGCAGTACCTCTCGGAAGCGCCGTGGAGCGGTGCGTACCGCGTCGTCAAGCTGGCCGACGACCTGCTGCGCGCCGTGCCCCCGGCAAATTTGCGGGCGGGCACGAAGAGCGGCCTGCTCGCGATGGCCAAGCTGTTCAAGGCGATGGCATTCGCCCAGCTCGCCACACTCTTCGAGCAGGCGCCGACCGACGTCGGCATCGACAAGCTGGCGCCGAGTTTCGTGCCGCGCGCCCAAGTCCTGACAACGGCCATCGCCCTGCTGAACTCGGCACGGCAGGACATTACGGCGACACCGCTGTCGGACGAGTTCCGCACGTCCGTGCAGGCGCCGGGCTTCGATCTCGCCGTGACGATCGACGCCATGCTCGCGCGATACAACTTGATGGCGGGCAACCTGGCGGAGGCGGCGACGGCAGCCGGACGGGTACCGGCGACGGCCCGCTCGGAGTTCCGGTTCTCCTCGAACGACCGGAACTCGGTCTTCAATGTCATGTACCGGTCGGGCAACGCGTGGCAGCTGCGGGCGAGGCAGGAGTTCCGGCTCCAGGCGGAAGCGGGAGATGGGCGTGTCGCGTACTGGGTGACCGCCGCGAACATCGCGGGCGCGAACAGCCGCCGCCTCGACGACCTCACGCAGTACCGCACGGATGATGCCCCGTTCCCGGCGTTCTTGCCGGATGAAATGCGGCTCATCCGCGCGGAAGCCGCCGCCAGAAACAACGATCTTGCGACGGCCCGCACGCTCATCAACCAGGTACGCACCCAGTGCAACGTCACGACGGAGCCGGCGCCTTGCCTGCCGGCGAAGCCGGACGCGCAACTGTCGACGCAGGCGGCCGTGCTGGCGGAGATCCTGCTGCAACGCCGTTACGAGCTGTACCTGCAAGGCTTGCGATTCGATGACTTGCGGCGCTTCCAGGCGACGCGGAAATACAACTTCCTGCCGCTGCCACAAAGCGAGTGCGACCGCAACCCGAGCGCGCCCTGCTGAGGCGCCGAAGTCGTAGGGTTCGTGGAGGTCGCGGGCGGGGTTCCGCTCGCGGCCTCCGCCGTTCGGGGGCTGCGCTCGCGATGGCACTGCTAGTTGTGTGCGCCGCGAGTCCGTCGCGAGCGCAAATACCGGGGTTCGCCGGCCGATCGATCGAAGCGCAGCGCGCCCTGGAGGACCGATTCCTGTCGATCCCCTCCGACACGTCCGCGCTCCGCGCCGTGCGTTGGCTGGCCGCCGCACCCCACCTCGCCGGAACGCCGGAGATGCGCGTGCTGGCGGACTCTCTGGCCGGTTTGCTCGGCGGTCTCGGTTTCGATGTGCGCATCGAGCGCTTCGAGCCATGGCTGCCGCATCCGGTTCACGTCGATGTTCGCATGGTCGCGCCCGAGGCCCGATCCTTTGCCGTCCGCGAGCCGCCTGCCGGCAGCGGCGCGGCGGACACGGCAGCCGTGCTCTGGAACTGGCTCGCCTACGCCGGTAACGGCACGGTCGAGGCGCCGGTCGTCTATGTGAACTACGGGTTGCCGGATGACTATGCGGCACTCGATCGCGCGCGCATCGATGTGCGCGGACGCATTGTGCTCGCGCGACTGGGCCGTGCGTTCCGTGGCGTGAAAGTCGCCGAAGCCGAAGGCCGGGGGGCCGCCGGCGTGCTGCTGTTCCCGGATCCGTCGGGCGATGGATTCGCCGCCGGCGACACCCTGCCGGGTGGTCCGTTCCGCCCGTCGTGGAGTGTGCAGCGCGGTACGCTAATGGCAATGTGGCGTTACACGGGCGATCCGCTCACGCCGGGCCGACCGGCCGTCGCCGGAGAGCCACGCCTCGATCCGTCCCGAGCGACGAACCTGCCACGCATCCCCGCCGCGACGATCGGATACGCCGACGCGCAGGCGCTCCTGCAACGACTGGACGGTGCCGAGCTGCAGGGGTTCGGCGGCGCCTTGCCGATCCGGTATCGAACCGGCCCCGGGCCTGCTCGCGTCCGGGTTCAAGTCGAACAGTCGTTCGAGCAGCGGCCGATTCACAACGTGATCGCGACGCTGCCCGGCGCGGACACGAGCCGTTCGATCATCATCGGCAATCACGTGGACGCGTGGCTTTCGGGCGGCGCCGATCCGCACGTCGGCACGGCCGTCGTCCTCGAGATCGCGCGCGGCCTGGCTTCGCTCGCTCGCGACGGTTGGCGGCCACGTCGGAGCCTCGTGATCGCGCTCTGGGACGCCGAGGAGTTCGGCGTCATCGGTTCGACCGAGTGGGTGGAGCGACATCGCGAACGACTCTCGGCCGGCGCCGTCGCCTATTTCAACATCGACACGTACACGGCCGGCACGCTGGACGTGACCGGATCACCCGCGCTGCGTGATCTCGTGTGGTCGTCCGCCCGTGTCGTCGCCGACCCCGTGACCGGCCGCACGCTCGCCGAGGAATGGGCGGCACGGGCGAACAGCGGCGAACGTGCTCCCGAGATCGGCGACATCGGCGCCGGCTCCGACTGGACGGCGTTCCTGCACCACGCGGGCGTGCCATCGCTTCAGTGGACCATGAATGGACGGGGCCGATACGCCGTCTACCATTCGGCACTCGACACGCACGACTACGCCGCGCAGTTCGTGGACCCGGGACTGAAACACGCACCCACGCTTGCGCGCGTCATGGGCGTGGCGGCGTTGCGTCTGGCGCAGGCCGATGTACTGCCGTTCCACTACGCGCGGTACGCCGACCGCATCGAGCGGTACATCACCGATCGCGAGACTCAGGCGCGTACAGCGGGCATCGGCTTCGATGCGACCGAGCTGCGCGTCACGCTGGACCGGTTTCGCAGTGCCGCCGGTCTGGCGGACATCCGTGCGCTCAATGCGTTGAGCGGAATCGACACGACCGGCGCCGCCACGCTGGATGCCGTGCTGCCGCGCGTCGAAACGGCATTCCTCGCGGAGGAAGGTCTGCCCGGCCGTTCGTGGTACCGGCATCCACTCAACGCGCCCGGCGCGGATACCGGCTACGACGCGCTGCCGCTGCCTGCCCTCGCCGAATCCATCGCGCGACGCGACGGCGCCGCCATGCGCCGGGCGATCCGCCAGGTGGTCGAGTCGCTACGCCGCGCCGCCATCGTTCTCGAAGGCGCAACCGGGCGCTCGGCTCCGCGATAGTAATCGCGGCAGCAGAGCAGGGAATGCGAACGGCGGCGGGACGCGCCGTCCCGGAGCCGAACGCCTCAGCGACTCCAGCCGCGGGCGACGACCGGCAGGTTCTTCTCGACCGTGCCGTTACGGACGTACCACAGACGAGGCTGCAAATTCACGGACACGCACACGTGATTGGGGACGATGCGCACGCGGTCCCCGACGCGTGGCCGGAAGTCCGAGTTCGCGAGATCGAGGATGCCATGCTCTTCGGAGACGGCCTTGATGACGACGTCGGGCCGGTCGACGAGCGCGCCATAACCGCTCACGCCAGGCGCGCGGATCTCCTCCTTCGCGAGCGCCTTCGCGCCCGCATCTACGACCGCTTGGCCGGGTACCGACGTGCTGACCACGGTCGCCAGGATCGAATACGCGCAGTCCTCCCACGCGCACGCATCTACACTCGCCGTCGTGCGATCGTTGAAGATGTAGGTGCCGGGCCGGAACTCCGTGAGACCCTCGATGCGATGGGTCGAGAAGGCCGTGGGCGTCGAGCCGCCGCTGACCACGTCCGGCGCGAGGCCAGCCCGCTCGAGCGCGTCCACGTACCGCGCAACGTCACGGGCCAGTGTGGCGAGGTCAGCATCCTGCTCGGCGACGGGTTGCCGGATATGTCCGGGGTAGAACATCAGCCCGCGGAAGCGGAGCGGCGCGTGCTCCGCCGCCGCGCGCGCCAGCGTCGTTGCCACCCCGACCGTGTTTACACCTACGCGGTGCATGCCGAGATCCACTTCGACCAGCACGCCGACCTCGCGGCCCGCCGCGCGGGCGGCATCGGCCAGGCCCGTGAGGGCCTCGCCCGAATCGAGGGCCACGGTGACGCGCACGCTGGACGGGAGTCCGAACAATCGGTCCAGCCGCGCACGGCCCACGGGCGGATAGGCGATCAACAAGTCATCGCTCACGCCCGCCATCACCTCGGCCTCGTGCGACGTCGCGACCGTAAGCCCCACGGCGCCGCGCCGCAGTTGCTCGCGCGCCAGCTCCGGCGTCTTGTGCGTCTTCGTGTGCGGGCGGAGCGCGAGTCCGTGCTGCGCTGCGTACCCGGCCATGCGGTCCAGGTTGGCCGACATCCGCTCGAGATCGACCAGTGCCGCCGGCGTCGTCAGCGCATCCAGACTCCTGGCATCGTCCACGCGACCTCCACCGTTTCGGTCCGGCAGGTGAGCGCGCGGAAGCTAGGCGGATGGGTCGGCCGCCACCAGCGTCCACGCGCGTGTGGACAAGCTGATGCGAGTCCGGTTCCGGACCCGGCGCGAACGCGCTCATGCCGAATGATTTGACGCCGATCCCGCCGTTCCGGCAGTGGACGACGGGGTTGCCGGTCTGGCCCTCCGGTGCTAGCGTATTTGCCGTATGCCTCTTTGGGGTTCCGCCCTGCTCGCGCTCCTCTCCCTGGCTGTGCTTCTCTTTGCCATCGCGGCTCATCTTCAGGCGCGCCGGCGAAGTGCGCGCATGCTTTATCAGCGGCGCCTCGAAGCGGCGCTGGCCGATGGCACGCTCACGCCCGACGAGGTTGCGGAGCTCGATGGGCTGAAGATGGCCAAGGAGCTGACCCAGGCCGAGGTGCGCATGGCGGCGCGCGCGATCTACCGCGGCGCGCTTCGCGATGTGTTGGCCGATGATCGCCTCGGCGCCGACGAGGATCAGCGCCTGCGCGAGCTGCAGGCTCAACTCGGGCTGTCCGATGACGAACTGGCGCGCGACCACACGCACCTGAGCCGGCTTCGCCTGCTCGCTCAGGTCGCAGCCGGCCAGCTGCCCGAGATCGACGCACCCATCCCGCTCGTGCCGCACGAGCGTTGCTACTGGGTCGTGCAGGCCTCGTTCGCCGAACGGACGCGCCTCCTCCGGCTCGTTCGCAGCTATCTTTCCGACCGCGCGAGGCTCGCCGGCGTCGTCTGGCTCCTGGACATCCGACGGGACCCCTCGCCCGACGATCTCGACCTCGCACGGCAACTCGTCGAGCGGCGCCAACCGGTCCT
>JBFJPA010000148.1:0-9309 GCA_041617355.1 Longimicrobiales bacterium | reverse complement strand
CTGCCCGGCCGCTTCGGCGTCAGGTGCGGACGACGATCAGGTATGGGTTGCCGGCCCAAAAGCGGGCGGGGTCGGCGATGCGGATGGAGCCGAACAGCCTGCCCTCCTCATCCGGCAGCGTCTCCAGCGCGGACAGGTCCTGCCGCGTGACGATACGGTAGCCGCGGTCGGCCTCGGGCAGCTGGATCTCGCGAACATCGCGCATGTCGATGCCGGTAAATGCGCTGGGCTCGAGGCCCCGCGCCGGCACGAGTGTCTTGCCGCGCTTGCCGAAGACGAACAGGACCCGGCTGCCGCCCTCTTCCGTGACGAGACCCCGCTCGATCAGCTCGTCCTTCGTACCGATCGTGTAGTACACGGTATTCGCGCCCGTCACGATGGTGGCCACGGTGTCCTGGAGGGCGGCCTTCTCGGCGGCGAGCACGACCTTCTCCTCCTGAAGCTGAGCGACCTGCGTCTCGAGCGCGGCGATGGTGGCGCGCTGATTCTGAATGGTCGCCTCGAAGTCGCCCATGGCGCGGCGTACCTGATCGAGCTGTGAGCGCAGCTCGGTGCGTTCGCGGCCCAGTCGCTCGATGCGCTGCTGGCTCTCCTGCAGCTTGGCCTCGCTGTCCTCGATCCGCGAGGTGAGCGCGCGGATGTCCGACATCATCTGCTCGCGTGCGCTCGTCGCCTCGGCCCCCTGGGTCGTGGCCGCCGGCGATTGAACGCGCGCGATCTCTGCGCTGATCTCGCTCATCAGCCGGGCGTTGTCGGTGACCTCGACGATGAGGCTGTCCTTCTGAGCCGAGACGATCTGCAGCTCAGCCAGCTGGCGCTCGATCTCTTCCGACGGGCCGCAGGCCGCCGTCAGGACAGCGAGGGCGAGGGCGGCGGAACGCCATGCTACGATCCGTGTTGCCATACGATTTCTCCCGTGAGTTGCGCCTCTTGCTCCGGGCGCCGGCACAATGTAATGCAAGGTCCGCGCCCCCGCCGCTGCGGCTCGTCACACGCGAAACGGGGGCGGGACGAGACGGAATGGCCGGCACGCATTACCTTCCGGCCTCGGACCGAACCAAGGGGAAGTGAATGAGAAACGAAACCGGGGTGATCGAGCGGCCGACCAGCTTCGCCGACTCGGTCCAGGAGCGGCTGTTCCGCCGGCGCACCGTGGTGATCAGCGGCGAAATCAATCAGAAGCTGGCGGCGAGCATCGTGTCGCAGCTACTGGCGCTCTCGGCCGAGTCGGACGACCCGATCACGGTCTTCCTGAATTCACAGGGGGGTCACGTCGAGTCGGGCGATACGATCCACGACGTCATCCGATTTGTCGGACCGCGCGTGCGGATGGTCGGGACGGGCTGGGTCGCGAGTGCCGGGGCCCTGATCTACGTGTCCGTCCCGCGCGGGGATCGTTACTGCCTACCCAATACGCGGTTCCTGCTCCACCAGCCGTGGGGTGGCGCGGGGGGCAGCGCCGCGGACGTCGAGATCGAGGCCCGCGAGATCCTGAAGATGCGCGACCGGTTGAACGCGATTTTCGCGCGCGAAACCGGTCAAACGCTCGCGAAGGTCGAGGACGACACCCGCCGGAACTTCTGGTTGGACGCCGAGGCCGCCAAAGAGTACGGCCTCGTCGGCCACATCATCAATCACCTGAAAGACTTGAAGTAGCCTCGACCGGCTCTGCGGGGCGGCCGTTCCCGGTCGTCCCGTGGCCGTTCGTCGGCGCGCGGGCCGCGCGCGAGGCCCGCCGGCCCCGCCACGCGTGACCCAACTCCGCCTCGGAGTTCTCGTTCTCCAGCAAGTCGGCGATGGTCGTGTTCTGGAAGAAGCGCGCGACATCGTCGGCGATCTCCTTCCAGCCCGAGTGCGCCGGACACGGCGTCACGTCGCTGCAGAACGGCCGGCCCAGCAAGCAACTCCGCGCGGTCAGCCCCGGGTCGAACGCCTCGACGATGCGGGAGAGCCGCAGCGACTCCGCCGGAACGGCCAGGCGGAACCCGCCCGTCGGGCCTCGCTGTGAGTCCAGGATCCCCAGCTTCGCCAGCTGGTTCAACGTCTTCGAGAGGTAGTTCCGGGGAAGCCCGAGCGCGGTCGCCATGGGCTCGACCCGAATCCGACCGTTGTCTTCGCTGCCGGCCATGTAAAGCACTGCCCGCAACGCGTATTCCGACGTGAGCGATAGCACCCGTGCCCCCCTTGCGACGTGTTTTCTGCCGCCTACGTGCGCAACCTGCCGCATCCAGGGTCCGGGTCCAATGGGGTGGAGCCCCGCGCCCCGTGGGGGGTCATCCGATCCGGCACGTCGGCGAACGCCCGACAGGAAGCCCGGCCGGAGGGGTCAGCGTACGCTCGCGAGCACGTCCGGCCGGTCGCTGAACAGGCCGTCCGCGCCCATCTCGAGGAGCCGCCGCATCTCGGCCGGGTCGTTCACGGTGTAGGGGTGGACCCGGAGTCGGAGCGCGTGAGCAGCCTCGATCAGCCCGGGTCCGGTGGTGCGGCGGGAGGGGCCAACGCCATGCGCGTAGTCCGCGATCCCGACGAGGCGGTCGATCAGCTCCCGCTCGGGATCGGCCTCGAGCAGCTGGATGCGCGGGATCGCCGGCGCGAGCTCAGCCAATCGGCGCAGGCTCTCGGCGCTGAACGACTGCAGGAGGACGACGGGCAGCCCGTCGCGCGCGGCGCCGCCGTCCAGACCGTGGGCACGCAACACGGCGACGAGCTTCTCCTCCATGCCGGGCGCTTCGGCCGGGTTCTTCGTCTCGATGTAGAATCGTGCCCGGCCAGCGTAGCGGCGCAGGACTTCGTCGAGCGTGGGCACGCGTGCGTCGTCGAAGCTGGGATCTGCCCGTTCCGGGTACCGTTCGTTGAACCAGGCGCCTGCGCTGCAGCGACGAATCTCGTCGAGCGTGCGATCGATCACACGGCCCGTGCAGCCGGGGCCGCGCAGGGTCCGTTCGAGCGTGTCGTCGTGCATGACGATGAGCACGCCGTCGCGGGTCAGCTGCAGATCCTGTTCGAGGTAGTCGGCGCCCATGTCGAGGGCGCGGTCCCAGGCGGGAAAGGTATGCTCGGGCGCGTAGGCGGACGCGCCGCGATGCGCGATGACGAGCGCACGCCCGTCCGCCCGGCTCATTGCGGACCACATCGCGGCTTCTCCTCCCTGCTGCGCGGCGGCGGGCAACGCCGTCGCGAGGGCGACAATGACTCCGATCTTTGCGACCGCGGTCGGCATGGACGGATTCTCGCGCGGCCGTGGCCTCCGGGCCAGTGCGGGAACACACCGGCTCCGCGCAGCGTTCCCCCAGCGTCGGCCAGAACGTATCGTCGGGGAAACGGAGCATGAACGAGGACGCAAGGGTGCTGGACTCACGAGGCAACGATGGGGGCGCCGGTGTCGTACGCAAGCTGGCGGTCGCGGCAATCGCGGTCGCCGCTCTCGCGACGCTCGTGCTCGCCGGCCGCGAGGCCGCCGGCGTCATCCCCCGCTTCGCGGCGTGGGTCGACTCTCTCGGAGCGGCGGGCCCGCTGGCGTTCATGCTCGGCTACATCGTCGCGACCGTCGCGTTCGTGCCTGGTTCCCTGCTGACGCTGACGGCCGGCGCCATTTTCGGGCTCGCGCAGGGCACGCTCTGGGTCTTCATCAGTGCGACGATCGGCGCATGCGCCGCGTTTCTCGTGTCGCGGTATCTGGCGCGGCAGATGGTCGAGAAGAAGCTGCGCGACAACGAGCGGTTCGCGGCCATCGACCGGGCCATCGGCAAGCAGGGCCTCCGCATCGTGCTGTTGCTGCGGCTCTCGCCGGCGTTTCCATTCAACCTGATGAACTATGCGATGGGCCTGACACGCGTCAGCTTCCGCGATTACGCGTTCGCCTCGTTCGGCATGCTGCCCGGTACGTTGCTCTACGTGTATTACGGCAAGCTCGTCGGCGATGTCGCGGCGCTGGCCGCGGGCATGCAACCGGAGCGGGGCGGCGCCTATTACGCCTTGCTGGTCATCGGTCTCATCGCCACCATCGCCGTGACCACCGTAGTGACCCGCGCCGCGCGCCGGGCCCTCGCGGAGGTGGCCGCGTGAACTTCGGAACCGTCGCCGGGCGCAACCGCCGGAGCGAGCGAATGACGCCCGAGCTGATCGAGCCGCAGGACGCGCACAACCAACGGCTACTCGCCCACGTCCACCCTCCGGACTGGACGAATCCGACGCCAAAGGACCGCTACCACGTCGTCGTCATCGGAGCGGGCACGGGCGGGCTCGTCACGGCGGCGGCAGCGGCGGGACTCGGTGCACGCGTCGCGCTGATCGAGCGCCACTTGATGGGCGGCGACTGCCTGAACGTCGGTTGCGTGCCATCCAAAGCCGTGATCCGCGCGGCTCGGGCGTGGCACGACGCGCGCTCCGCACGCGATCGGTTCGCCGGACCGGCAGCCACCGGCGACGGTGATTTTGGCGCGGTCATGGAGCGCATGCGACGCCTGCGCGCCGATATCGCGAAGATCGATGGCGCACCACGCTACACGTCACTCGGCATCGATGTCTTCCTCGGCGAAGGCCGGTTCGAGGGTCCGGACGTCGTTGCTGTCGGCGATGCCCGGCTAAAGTTCCGCCGCGCGGTCATCGCCACCGGCGCACGGGCCGCAGCACCGCCGATCCCCGGCCTGGCCGACGCGGGCTACCTGACCAACGAAACGGTGTTCGAGCTGACGGAACTGCCGGCTCGCACGCTCGTGATCGGCGGCGGGCCCATCGGCTGCGAGCTGGCACAGTCCTTCGCCCGCTTCGGCAGCGCCGTCACGCTGCTCGACATCGCACCGAACATCCTGCCGACGGAAGATGCCGATGCGGCGGCCGTCGTCGACCGTGCGCTCCGCGCCGACGGAGTCAACATCCAAGCGGGCGTGCAGATCACGCGCGTGGATGTCGATGGAGCCGTGCGTCGCGTTGAGTTCCAGAGCGACGGCGCCGAAACGAGCGTCGACGTAGACGCGATCCTGGTCGCCGCCGGCCGTGCGCCGAACGTCGAAGGCCTGGGTCTCGAGGCGGCTGGCGTCCGCTACGACACGGAGGGCGTCGAAGTCGATGAGCGGTTGCGCACGAGCAACCCGCGCGTCTACGCCGTGGGCGATGTCTGTTCGAAATACCAGTTCACGCACGTGGCCGACTGGCACGCGCGCATGGTCGTGCAGAACGCGCTGTTCTTCGGCCGCGCGAAGACGCGGGACCTGGTCGTGCCCTGGACGACGTACACGAGTCCGGAGGTCGCGCACGTCGGCATGACGGCCGCGGACGCGCGTGAGCGCGGCATCGAAGTCGATGTCCTGACACTGCCGCTCGAGGACGTGGACCGGGCCGTGCTGGACGACGCGACCGAAGGGTTCCTGCGCGTCCTGCTGAAAAAGGGGAGCGACCGGATTCTCGGCGCGACACTCGTCGCCGAGCACGCGGGCGACATGATCTCCGAGATCGGCCTCGCCATCACGAACGGGCTCGGCCTGTCCGCGATCGGTCGTACGATTCACCCGTATCCGACACAGGCCGAGGTCTTTCGCAAGGCGGCCGACCGGTGGCGACGCGGCAAGCTGACGCCCACGGTGCAGAAGATCTTCGAGTTGTTCTTCCGCGTGTTCCGATGATGATACGTTTCTTCGCGGCGATCCTGGTCGCCGCGTTTGGCGCCTCGACGGCGGCGGCACAGATGGCGGGCGGATCGAAAGGCGGCGCGGGCGCCTTCGCTGGTATCACGAAGGTCGATGTCGCGCAGCTCAACCGCGCGCTGGAAGCGCGTGGCCTTCCCACGTTCGCGGAGACCGCATTCACGTACGGCCTCGGCGGTCATGTCCGGCTCGGTCGGTTTCTGGTCGGGGGCAGCGGCCAGCGGCTGCGTGCGGCGGCTGACGATGGCGACGCGTTTCGGGGACGCCTGGCCGGAGGGCATGGCATGCTCGATGTCGGGTATGCGATCCACGAGTCCGTGGGCTGGACGTTCGCCCCTCTCGCCGGCGTGGGCATCGGCCGCGTCGACCTCAAGATCGATCCTCGCGATCCGGGCCGGTTCGAGGATGTCCTCGACAACCCGCGCCAGGGCACGCGACTCGATGCGACGAGCGCATTCGTGCACGGAGGACTGGATGTGCAGAGGCGCGTGCGGGTCGGCGAGGGCACCTTCAGCCTGTCACTGCGCGTGGGCGGGCAGACTGATCTCGGCGGCACGTCGTGGCGCAGCGGCGCTGCCGACCTGGACGGCGGGCCCGCGGCTGGCTTCGCGGGAGCGTACGTCCGGCTGGGAGTGAGTCGCTCGATCGGCCGACGCCGGGATGCACTCCTGCCGGCGTTCGCGCCGGTGTTGATGTGGCTGCCTCGTTAGCGCCGACTCAATCCACGTAATACGTGAACACGACCTCGCGGACGACGCCGTTCGCGAGCAGAAACGTGACGGGCTCATCCACGGGTCCTTCGCCACACTGGTAGACGAGCACGTCTGCGTCGCGTTCCAGCGGCTCACCGAGCAGCTCGAGGACGCGCGCTTCCGCCGTGCCGATCCCGGGCTCCGACCAACGCAGGTGGCGTGCGTCCGTGACGACCACTTTCTCGAGCAACTCGCCACCCGCCGGCGGCTTGCGGAGCGTGGCAGACGCGCCCGCGTAATGGACGAAGAAGAGCGAGTCGATGCCATCGGGGATGTGACGGTTGGGCTCTGTCATGGCCTCGACGGTGTCAGGCGCGCCGAGTGCGCCCTGGAGCGATGCGCGAGACGAGGCGTCCAGCGTCAGTGCGCGTGCCATGAAGGCGGTGCACCGCTCCGCCGCGGTCTCGCCGGGCGGCCCGCTCCGCTCGCTGCCGGCACACGCGATGAGCAGGCTCGCCATGGCGAGCAGCCAGGTGCGCGAGAGCGTCGTGCTCATCGGCGCACGATGACGCGGAGTCCGCGGTACGCCGGCGCCGCCTCGGCCCGCGTGCCCCTCGTGTCCTTCGGCCGGTCGGCGCTGCCGCCGGCTGGCGTGCCGCCGCCATTCTTGTCGGTCACCCATTCTGCCACGTTCCCGCCCAGGTCCCAGGCCGGCGGATCCCCCGCCGCGTCCTCGCTGCTGCCAGCCTCGCGCAACAATGGTGCCTCACCATTCAGTCGACCGACGATATCCAGTAATTTCGCGGCGTCCTCGGGGTTCGGCGCATACCCGGCCCACCAGTCGAGCGTGTTGCCGCCGCTGCCGCCGAGCGCGTCGTGCTCCGTCTTCGTGGGCAGGCGGAACGGCCGGCCGGTTCGATCCGCCAGCCAGCGGGCGTAGGCCTGAGCACGTTCGAACGTGATGCCGTTGACCGGGAAGTTTTCCGTCCCGGTCTCGACGGTGTACGACGCATCGAACTCCTTCCACTGCGCGCGGGTCACCTCGAACCGGCCGATCTCGAGCGAATCGCGCACGACCGTCTCGGGCACGAGCACGCCGTTCTGCATCACGCCGAGCCGGCCACCCGCTCGTGCCGCGCCATCCCGCTTGAGTAGGCCGGCCAGTCGAGACGACGAATTCAGCGCGACCAGCGTGGTGTCCGGACGGCCCCAGAGGAAGCGGTCCAGCCAGCGCATCTCCTCCTCGACCTTGCGGCGCTGGTGGGCCAGCTTGCCGAGCCCGTGCGGCTCGCCGGGGAACAGCACCAGCCGCGTCTCCACGTTGCCGAGCTGCTGCAGCGCGCGAAAGTGGCTCCAGCTCTGACTGGGCGGAACGTTGCGATCCTCCGTGCCCGTGAAGAGCAACGTCGGCGTGCGCACGCGGTCGAGCTTGAAGAACGGGCTCAGCTCGATGTAGCGCTGCGGATCCTCGAGCGGGCTCGCGCCGAAGTAGTAGTTGTCGAACGATGCGCCGAAATCCACGTTGCCCCAGTCGCTGATCCATTCGACATCGCCGGCCCCGATGATCGCGACCTTATAACGTGTCGGGTTGTGTACGGTCAGTGCCGTGGACAGGATCGCGCCGTTGCTCCAGCCCGCCGTGCCGATGCTGTCCGGGTGCACGAGGCCGCGGTCGATGAGGTGCTGTGCGCCCGCCTCGAGATCGGGCACCTCGAGCGAGTAGTACTTGCCGCCGCCGATCGACTCGACCCAGTCCAGGCCGTAGCAGCAGCTGCCGTGGTAATTCGTCTTCAGTGCGAATGCGCCGCGCTGCAGGTACAACACGACGGGTGCACCCCAGCTCTGGCTCCACGCATCCCGGTCGGCGCTCGCGGGTCCGCCGTGGATGCTGTGGATGAGCGGGTAGCGCCGTCCTTCCGCGTAGTCGATCGGGTAGTACAGAATGCCCTCGACCGTGTCGCCGCGCGCGCCCGCCCAGCGGATGACTTCGGCGCGGACGGCCGGCTTCTTCGCGAACGCCGGATTCAGCTCGCTGATCCGTTTCGGTTCCGCGATACGGCGGCCGGCGAGCTGCGCCGCATACGGCTGTGGCGGCGTCGTCGCGGTGGACATCACGTAGGCGATGCGCGAGCCGTCGGGTGACGGCGTCCAGCTGGTGAAGCGTCCGACGTGCTCGCCCTCGATCCAGGCGCGCGTCCAGCCATTCCCGGCCCGCGTGAACCTCGCCGGTCGGAGGCGCACGCCGTCTTCGAGCGTCGCGAGAAACCCGTCGGTTACAGCGTCGAACGAGCCGAGGCCGCGTTCCCAGTCGAGGTCGATCACGGAGAAGCGGTCCGCGCCGGCATCCCAGAAGCCGAGTTGCGTGATGCTGGCCGAGCGGTAGATCGGGTGTGACGAGTACTCGAAGCCCATCAGCACGCCCCGCCCATCGCGGGTCCACTGCATCGCTCCGGGCACGATGCCGTATGGTCGCCCGCGCACCGTGACCTCGCCCGTCAGAATTTCGCGGCGCGTACCCGCGCCGAGGTCCACGACGAACGTCTTCGGCGGGACCTTCGCGTCGTAACCGTAGGAGAGCGACTGCACGTTGCGGGTGACGGCGCGCGTCCCGTCCGGCGAAAGGGCGAAGCTCTGGATCGGGTCCCGATTGTCCGTCAGGCGGCGGATGGCCTTGGATTGAACGGCGAGGGCCCACAGGCGAACCGGGGGCGCGTCGAGCGTGTCCTCGACGGCGATGCCGGTGTCGTCCGTGCGCTTCTTCGTGCGGTCGTATTCACCGACGGCTTCCTGTGCCGCCAGTACCAGCGTGTCCGACGACGTGCCCTTCCATTCGAACGAGCGAAGACCGCGTAGCGTCGTCGTTATCGGGTACGGCTCGCCGCCGCCCACGCGCATCAGCCAGAGCTGCGAGCCGGACGCGTCGGCGGACCGGTCCGGCACCTCACGCGAGGAGGTGAAGGCCAGCTTCGTCCCGT
>JBFJPA010000147.1:0-9332 GCA_041617355.1 Longimicrobiales bacterium | reverse complement strand
CGGAGTACCCGGTTGGCGAGTCGTTGCCGTTCCGGCCGTCGGTCGTGCACACGGTATACGTGGAGACACGTGCGGTCGACCGGCTCGACGCGCGCGTCGCGGCGACTCACGTCGGCGCGCAGGACGTGTTGACGGAGCGGTTCTCCGGCCGGCGCGAGCGTCTCGATGCCTATGTGCAGGTGGGTGTGGCACTGCGTTATGCGCTGAGTGAGACGATTGCGCTGCACGGCCGGATCGAGAACCTGTTCGACGCGGAGTACGCGACGGGCTTCGACCGGCGAGGTCAGCCGTTCAACGTGGCGGTGGGCGTTCGCGTCGGAACCTGACGCACCCGTCGTCGTTTGGAACCACGAGGCTCTGGGGACACCATGAGACGCAGTTGTCGAGGGGCGCTGGGATGGCGGTTCGTGCCGTTGCTGACGTTGTTGCCGCTGCTGGGTGAAGCGAGCCCGGCCGGCGCGCAGAGCACGCTGGACCGGCCGCCGAATTTCGGCGGCACGTGGACGGGTGGGCCGGGCACGCTGCACTTCAACTTCCTGCACCGGTTCAATGTCGGGCGGGAGCCACTGCGCAAGGTGGAGAACGGGCCGACGTTCCTGCTGGGCGCGAGTCTTCCGGCGAACCTGCTGGTCGGCGCGCGGTACGCGACGAACTCGCAGGTTTCGGCTGGCTTTCCGAACGAGTGGGAGTTCTTCGGTCGGTTCAACCCCGTGGCGGAGGAGCGCGGCGCGCCGCTGGATGCGGCCATCCACGCGGGCTACAACCAGGCGGCCGAGAGCTTCGATGCGGAGCTCGCGCTGGCGAAGCGGATCGGCCGGCTGCGGCTGCTCGCAAACGGGCGGTGGTTCTCGGCGGCGTTCGATGGCGACAGCGCGCGGCTCGCTTTGGGCGTGGGCGCGACGGTGCGCCTGAACGACACGTTCGCGCTGGCCGGCGATTGGGCGACGCTGGTGGATGCCGATTCGACGGAGGACGCGGCGTGGGGCGCGGCCCTGCAGATCGCGATTCCGTACACGCCACATACGCTGTCGCTGCAGGTCACGAACACGAATACGGCGACGTTGCAGGGCTCCACGGTCGATGCGGGCGTCACGCGGTACGGCTTCGAGTTCACGATCCCGTTCACGTTGTCGCGTTATTTCGGCTCGCGCGACCGTGCCGCGGCGGCGCCCGCGCCGCCGACGGTGATGACCGGCGACACCGTACGTGTCGTCATCCGGAACCTTGCCTATCAGATTCCGAACATCCAGGTGTCGCCGGGCACGACCGTCGTGTGGATCAACGAAGATGCCGTGCCGCACACGGTCACGTCCGAGCAAGGCGTGTTCGGCTCCGAGCTGATGAACCAGGGTCAGACCTATACCCGGACCTTCGACCAGGCCGGAACGTTTCCCTATTACTGCACGCCGCACCCCTTCATGAAGGGGACGGTCGTGGTGCGCTGACATGAGACGCAGAAACTGGATCGGAACGGCGGCCCTCCTGGTGGCGGGCCTGGGCGGTATGGCGGGCGCGTGTTTCAGCGAGCGCGGGCCGACCGACCCGACCATCGCGGACTGCAACCTGCCGGTGGATGAAAGAGTCGTGGGTTCTGTCGTCGTCGTGGTCCGCGACTTCGAGTTCGTGCCGAGGGAGATCCGCGTGGCGCCGGGCACGAAAGTGACGTGGATCAACTGCGGGCCGAACGCCGCACACACGGCCACGTCCGACACTCGCGTCTTCGACTCTCCGTTGCTCGCACCGGGCCGCGCATTTACGTACACGTTCACGCAGGCCGGCACGTTCCCGTACTTCTGTGTGCCGCACCCGTTCATGCGGGCGACCGTGATCGTGCAGTAGCGAAAGGACGTTCGCGCCTTGCGGAGCCGCCGAGGGGTTGGGTCACCTTCGGCGGTTTTCCTTTCTTCCGTTCTAGAACGGGAACACCGAAGGACGCCGGCCCCCGCCGATTCGTTAAGTGTTTTAACGGAACGAGGTCCGCACGGGTCAGGCAGACAGAGCGCCCGGTGACGGGTGCTTCTCAATCTGACGCGAGTGGAGGAGTCATGTACCGGAATCGAGTTCTGGCTGTCGCAGCCGCGTTGTTCGTCGTGACCAGCACGTCTGTCTTCGCACAGACGCGAACCCGGTCCGACGTCCGTCGCGACCGTGTGGAGGATGTCCGGGACCGGAAGGAGGACCGGCGGGACCGTGCGGAAGACGTGCGCGATCGGCGTGAAGATCGGCGGGACCGCGCCGAAGACGTTCGGGACCGTCGCGAGGATCGCCGCGACGCGATGCACGATGGCGGCCTCCGCGACCGGGTCGAAGACCGCTTCGACCGCCGCGAGGACCGGCGGGATCGCCGTGAGGACATCGTGGACCGCCGTGAGGATGTCCGCGATCGTCACGAGGACCGCCATGATCGGCGGGAGGACCGCAGGGATCGCCGCCGCGGTTGAGGTGAGATGTGTGGGCGGGTGGCGGCGATGGGTGCGCCGGCGGTGCCGTTTCAGGCCGCCGGCGTCATCGTTTTCAGAAGGCCACGGCCACGTTGAGTAACACGGCGGCGCGCCAGGCCCAGCCGTCGCGTTCGTGTCGCTCTGCTGCGAGTCGTGTCTGTACGAAGAGCGGCCGGCTCGGGTAGAGCGTGGCAGCGGTCTCGAAGCCGAACGCCCTGCCTTCACGCGTCGGCGCGAGCAGGTTGAAGCGGCCGCGGTCGCGCCAGGCGATGCGCGCATTTGCGTGCATTCGCTTGCTCACGCCGCCCACGCTGAGTGCGGCCTCGATGCCATGGCCAGCGAGCGGATGCCCGAGCAGGCGGCCATCGTCGCTCCAGCCATCGCCGAGGCCGATGTGCTGGTACCAGGGCGGGTGCGCCGCGGCCGGCGGCGCCATGTATGTGACCTCGACTCCGGCGGCCAGCATCGGCGCGAAGGGCAAGGCGTGCCAGTCGGCGCCGAGCGCGATGGCGGGAACGCGAAGGAACGACCAGCCGGCGTCATCGAGGCCCCACTCGCCGCGCAACGAAACGGGTCGGCCGGGCAATTTCCAGAACGCGTCGACGGACACGACCTGGTTCTCGAAGTCGCTGTCCTTGCCCTCCGCGTCGGTGATGCCGATGAGCGCGAGTGCCACCCTCCGTACGGTCACGCCCTCGTTGCCTTCGCCCCCCAGGATGATGGCGCGTTGTACGCCGATCACGAGCGACGTGCTCGGGGCGACGGACACACGCGTTGCGCCAAACCACGGGTCGTCGATGTCGCCGCTGCGGTCCAGACGGGAGATGAGGTGGGTCACGCGCACGCGGCCCAGGCCACCGAACGGGGACGGCGGAACGAAGCCGTCCGGCACATCGAGACTGATTCCGGTGAACGGCGGCGGCGCGTGCAGCACGAAGCCGCCGCGGACGCCGAGCGAAAGCGGGATGCGACCGGCGCGCAGGAGGATGGGCCCGATGCGCCCGGAAGCGTACAGCTCGGTGATGCGAGGATCACCGACCGAATCGCGAACCGCGACCGCGAGCAGTGCGTCGTCAGAGAGATTCAAGGCGAGTGTTGCCTGTGTGCTGAGTGCGCGCGCATCGCGCAGCAACCGTGCGCCCTGGTACGCCATGCCGCTGTCGACGGGAAGGGACCGTCCGGCGCGTAGCTGACGGCCGTAGCCGCTCCAGCCCACGCCGACGCTCAACCACACGGCCTTCGGAGCATCTCCCGCTTCGACGACGAGATGGCCGAGCAGGTGAGCCGCGAGCGTCGCGGCCACGGAGTGCGTCGAGTCGGCACGCGCCTGCTCGAGGCGTCGTCGTACGAGATTCCGCGAGAGCGGCCACGCGCCGATGACATCCGCGGCCGGCAACGCGCCGATGCCGGCAAGTCGGATCAGGGCGGAGCGTGCGGAAAAATCGGCGGGCAGGTGCGGCTCGAGGGGTCGCGTCTGTGCGGCTGCGGGGCGGGCGGTGGCGAGTAGGGCGAACGCCAGGGCCGCGACGAGCCTCACGTCGGGCTCGCGCCGGTCTGCGCAGACGAAAGATCGACCGTCATCTCGAGCTCCTGACCCCAGAGCATGCCGGGCAGCGGCCTGAAGCCGGCGCGCTCGTAGGACTTCAGCGCCGCGCGGTTGGACGGTTCGACACTCAGCCAGACACGCCGCGCGCCCAGCTCCTCGGCGCGCGCGACCGCGAGCTTGTTCAGCATCGTGCCGATGCCCCGGTTCCTCGCCGACTGGTGTACGAAGTTGGCCAGCTCCAGCGTGTCGTGTTCCATCGGGATGAGCATGGCGTGACCGATGATGCGGCCGTCGATCGTGGCGACGAGGTGCTCGCCCTGCGCCAGGATGCGGTTGAGCCAGCGCGAGATGCCAATGGCATCGCCGGGCGGCAGGCCCTGTGCCCGCCGGCGGGGCTCGAACGCCGCGTACATTACCTCCAGGCCGCGTCGGTCGGACGGCGCGTAGGCGCGCACGTCGAACGGCTGACCTTGGTGATCTTCGTACCGCATCAGAACTCCAGGCCCCAACCGGTCAACAGCGGCAGGACACGGCGCCGCAGTGACGCAACCGTCCGCTCGTTCATCGTCGCTGCAGCCGCCGCACGCGCGGATGGCGGGAACGGATCCGTCGGATCACGCAGCGTCGTCGGCACCTCGTGGCCGGACTCGATGCGCAGCGCGCGCACCCAATCGTCCGGCAGCGCGTCATCGAGGGTCACGCCACAGAGCGCGGCCCAGACGAGGGCCCACGCGCGCGGAACGACCGTATAGATGGCGTAACCGCCGCCGCCGGTGGCAATGAGACGCCCGCCACACAGGCGGTCGGCCATGTCGCAGACGCGCCGGACGAGCGCATCGTACAGGTTCGTCGTACAGCGCAGGTGCGTGAGCGGGTCGTACCGGTGTGCGTCACATCCACACTGCATCAGGATTACGTCCGGCCGGAACGTCTCGGCCAGCTCGGGCACGACGGCATCGAAGCAGGCGAGGAACGAGGCATCCTCGGTGTGCGGGTCGAGCGGCAGGTTCGCCGTGTAGCCGTGGCCATCACCGCTGCCGGTCTCGTCCACGAAGCCCGTGCCAGGGTAGAGGTACGTGCCGCTCTCGTGAAACGACAGCTTCAGGACCTCGGGATCGTCGTAGAAGATCCACTGCACGCCATCGCCGTGGTGCGCGTCGATATCGATGTACAACACGCGTGCGCGATGCTCCATCTGCAACCAGCGGATGGCCACGGCGAGGTCGTTGTAGACGCAGAATCCGGAGGCCTCGGCGCGGCGCGCGTGGTGCAGGCCGCCCGCCGGCTGGAACGCGCGCGTGGCCCGCCCTGACATCACCTCATCCGCCGCGCTCAATGTCGCGCCGGCGATGCGTAGCGACATTTCGTGCATGCCGGTCACGATGGGCACGTCGGGTGTGCCGAGGCCGAAGTGCAGGAACGCGTGCGGATCGGCACCGGGTGCGGACGCCCGTTTCACCGCATCCACGTATTCGGGCGCGTGTACCGCCAGGATGTCGGCCTCGGATGCGACGCGCGGGGACACGATGGGTCGGGCCTCGTCACCGACCAGGCCCAGCCTCCGGATCAGCTCGTAGGTCAGCGCCAGTCGGCGAGGGTTGAGCGGATGCTCCTCGTGGAACCGGTACGACGCGAGGGCGTCGTCCCAGATGAACGCGGTACGGTGCACGTGGGACCGTTACGGTCTAGACGACGTGCGCCTCCTCCATCCACACATTCGGCGACACGATCGGCGCGGCATCCGGCAGGTCGAGCGACGGCCAGCCGACCTGGTAACCGAGCTTGCGTAGCGCGCCGACCAGCGGCCCGGGCTGCAGCGTCTGCAGGCGCATGATCGCGAGCGACTCGGCGGCCGACTCCGTCGGCGGCAGCACCAATCCCGTGATGTTGATCTGGTGCTCGATGCCGATGACGCGAACGACGCGCGCCAGCTCGCCGGGCTTGTTCGGCATCTTCACTTCTACACGCGACGACGGTTGTCCACTGCCGAACAGCTCGACGAATGCGCGGAGCAGGTCGGTCTCGGTCAGGATGCCGACGAGCGCATCGTCCTCGAGCACGGGCAGACAGCCGATGCGGTTCTCGTAGAGCAGCTTTCCGGCTTCTTCCACGGGCAGGTCGGGCGAGGTCGTGATGATGTTTCGCGTCATCAACTCGCCGACGGTCTTCGTGTGCAGGGCCTGCTGAAGCTCTTCCCTGCTGTCGGCCCAAACGGGCGGCATGGCGAGGCGAAGGTCGCGGTCCGTGACCAGGCCGACCAGCCGGTCGTTTTCGAGGACCGGGAGGTGCCGGATCCGGTGCGTCCGCGCGAGCGCCAGCGCCTCGGCGAGCTTCGTGCCCGGCGACACCGTTTTGACATCGGGCGTCATCCGACTGCGTACGAGCATTTCGCTGATCCTGCAGGGGATTTGTATCAGGCGCCTTGCGGGGGCGGGGAACGTCTGGAACCTAAAGGCTCTGGAAGGCCAGGGTCAAGCAAACGGGCGAATCATCCGCGGCGGCTACGGAGCTAGCCGGGCAGGCGGGGCGGGTCGCTCGGCAGCCACAGCCGGAACGTGGCGCCCTCGCCGGGCACGGACTGGACGTCGAGCCGGCCGCCAAGCAGTTCGGCGAGACGCCGCGAGATGGCGAGGCCGAGGCCGGTGCCTTCCTTGCCGCTGACATCGAGCTGGACGAACTCCTCGAAGATGCGCTCGAGGTCTTCGCCTCGAATGCCCGGGCCGTGGTCGGTCACTTCGACCTGTACGCCGCCCTGCGGCTCCGCATTGGCGCAGCGGACGCCGATCGGCTGGCCGGCGCCGAACTTCGTGGCATTCGAGAGCAGGTTGAGCAGGATCTGCCGCACACGGCGCGGATCGGTGATCACCGTACCGGCGCAGGCGCAGGGCGCGACGTCAATGCGGCAGACGCGTTCTTCGGCGACAGGCCGGATCGTGTTGAGCACGTCTTCGATCATGCTGCCCATGGCGACGGGCTCGAAGTCGAGCTGCACCTTGCCGGCCTCGATACGGCTCAGGTCGAGCACGTCGCTGACCAGCTCGGCCAGGTGGCGCGCGGACTTCTGCGAGCGGTCGATGCCGTGTGCCAGCGGCGCCGGCAGCTGGCCATACACGCCAGACAACAGCAGGTCGTTGTAGCCGAGGATGGCGTTGATCGGCGTGCGCAACTCGTGGCTCATCGCGGCGAAGAACCGGCTTCGTGTGGCCTCGCTCTGCTCCGCTTCCGCGCGGGCGAGCACTTCGGCCCGCGTGACGCGGTACAGCACGAGACTGACGAGCAGGCCCGCCAGCGCGATGAGCGGGACGAGCGGCTGGCCACTGCCACGGTGGAACGCGGGCAGCGTCTCGTACTGGAACGTCCAGGTGCGGCCGGCCACGTTCATGGTGTCGGCCGTCGCGTAACTCGGCCGACTCAGCCGCGCGCCCGGCTCGGGGTGCGAGTCGTAGAGCAAGTGCGTCGTATCGGTCGTCTCGCCGTCGTAAACGCGGAACGCGAGCAGACGCATGCCGTTGTCGCGGAATACGGCGCCGAACAGGTCTTTCGCGCGGAACGGGCTGTAGATGAAGCCGCGGATCCTGTCGCGACGTTCCGCCAGCGAGCTCGGCACACGGCCGCCGCCGTAGATCGGCTGGTAGATCAGGAAGCCCGGCTGCGGGTGCGGGTCCTCCAGCTCCTGGACCAGTCGGACGCGCCCGGACATCGCGGCGCGGCCGGTGTCGCGGGCGCGCGCCATCGCCTCGCGCCGGACCGGCTCGCTGAACATGTCGTAGCCGAGTGCGGCACGGTTGCGCCGGTCCACGGGCTCGAGGTACTCGATCGGGTAATACTCCTCCCGCGGCGGCTCCATCGGGAACACCTCGTAGAAGCCGAGGCCGTTGTCCCGCGCCTCCGCGACCACCGCTGCAATCGCATCCGCCGTGACTCGCCGCGCGAAGCCGATGCCCTGGATGCCCGGGTACTCGGCGTCGATGTCGATGTGGTCGACGTATTCGCGGAACTCGTTCCGGTCCACGAACTCGCTCGCCGCGAAGAACGCGTCGCCCGCACGCAGCACCGCGATGTAGGTCTGTAGCCGAACACTGATCTGGGTTTGCGTCTGCCGTGTCGCGTTTTCGAAGCGGACGCGGTCACGGCCGTCCACCACGAAGGCGACCAGCCCGCTCGCCGCCAGCGTCAGCAACAGCGTGATGCCGAGCGCGAGCCACGGCGTCGCGGAGCGAACCTTTGTGCCGGTTGCGGCCATTTCGGGGTGTCTGCGGGAAACGGGGTCCGAGCGCATAGGATGCGGCTCGGAGTGCAGTGGGTGCAACGGCCTTGCCGGTCCGGGCCTGTGCGCGGGGGCCAGCGGCCCGATGATAGGCGGATGATAGACGCCGCCGAGGTTGGCCCTCCCGACGTCTGCCGAGTGCCCGTCGCCACGGAGGGACCGCATGGAGGTCGCGGCGCGCGTTGCCCACGGAATGTGTCTCTTCACGCCGCCCTACAGCCGCTTCGATCAGCGCGATGTGCTGCCGGTGCCAGGCAGCGTGCCGCGCGGCGCCGCGGTCGTCTGGTGGCTGAGCAGCGCCGAACGTCAGGGCGCGGAGTTCGATCGGCTGCGCGACCGTCCGTTCGATCTGCCGCTGGTCATCATGCTGCCGCCACCGCGCGACATCGCGCAGACGCTGCCCCTGCTCAGCCTGCTGCCGCTGCTTCGTCCACGCAGCGTGCTGCCGGGCATGAGCCTCGGCACGCCGGAATCCGTGCGTCACGCGCTCGCCGTGCCGCCGCCCCGTCTGTCTGAGGCCGTGCTCCGTCAGCTCGCGGAGCGCGGCCTGATCCAAGACCGGACGGTCGCCCGCGAGATGCGCCGGATCTTCGAGCTCGCGCCCGAGGTCAACAGCATCACGCGTCTGTCTCGCAGGCTCTACACGTCACGGCGAACGCTGGGCCGACACTTCGCGTCCGCCGGACTGCCCGTGCCCTCGCACTGGCTCCAGTTCGCCCGACTGCTCCACGTGTCCGTCCACCTCCAGACCGACCCGACCGCAATCTTCCGTATTGCCGCGCGTGCGGGCTATCCGGACGGCTTCACACTGAGCAACCAGATGAAACGCCTGATCGGCTGTCGGCCGACGGAAGTCCGGGCCTGCCTTGGCTGGGAATGGATCCTCGAGTCGTTCCTGATGCGGGAATGGGCGATGGGCGGCCTGCAAATCGATCCGCGCAAGCGGCGGGGTTAGGCGGGCAGGTGGTTGGCGACGCGGTCCGCGGCAAGAATATGTGCGAACGCACCCTTGGTCCTCGCCTGAGCCCTAACGGACGCCAGGATTGACCGCGCCCGCGTTGGGTCGCTAGAGCGCAGG
>JBFJPA010000146.1:0-9371 GCA_041617355.1 Longimicrobiales bacterium | reverse complement strand
TGCTGCCGCAGGGCCAGCCCGAGCGGTACGAGCGCGCCGAGCGGATGGTCGCCACCATGGACGAGGAACACTTCGGCCACTGCACCAATCACGGGGCGTGCCAGGAAGCCTGCCCCAAGGGCATTGTCGTCGACTACATCGCACGCCTGAACCGGGATCTTCTGAAGGCGGCGATACGGAAGCCGGGTCAGCTGGACGGGTAGGAGTCGCCGCCTTCGGGTTGCGGGGCGCAGGCAGGGGCACGTTTACGGGTTGCGGGCGCGGGTTGCGGGCGCGGGCGGGCGGCGTTCGGCGCTGCGCGCCGGGGGGCACGGACGACGAACACGAGCAACGAACACGAGCAGCGCATACGAGCAACGAATGGGACCTACATGCGGGGGAGGGTGACGCCGCGCTGGTCCTGGTACTTGCCGGCTCGTTGGGCGTAGGTCGTCTCGGGGACTTCATCGCCTTGGAAGAAGAGCAACTGGGCGAGGCCCTCGAAACTGTAGATCTTGGCGGGCAGGGGCGTCGTGTTGGAGATCTCCAGCGTCAGGTGCCCGCACCACTCGGGCTCGAGCGGCGTGACGTTGACGATGATCCCGCACCGCGCGTATGTCGACTTGCCCACGCAGACCACCAGCACGTCCTTGGGGATCCGGAAGTACTCCATCGTCGCGGCCAGCGCGAACGAATGGGGCGGGATGATACAATGGTCCGCCTTGATGTCCACGAAGCTGCGAGGATCGAAATTCTTCGGGTCCACGATCACGCTGTGAACGTTGGTGAAGACCTTGTACTCATCGCCAACGCGAATGTCGTAGCCGAACGAGGAGAGGCCGAAGGAGATCCGTCCGTCGCGGACCTGGCTGGCTTCGAACGGTTCGATCATGCGGTGCGTTTCGGACATGCGCCGGATCCAGCGGTCACTGCGGATGCTCATTTCCGTCTGCCGGTCGAGGTTCCAAGGGCGCGGAAAAGAGACAGGCGCCGAGGCCCGCGGGCAAGCACCCCGTTTTGGCTTGACACCCCCTGCAGGGGTCGGTAGGATGCGAGGGTTCGCCAAGTGAACGATTTCACAAAGTCTTCCGGGGCCTGAGCGGAGCCGGTCAGCGCATGCTCGAGCAATATGTACCGGTGATGATCCTGCTCGGCGTTTCGATCGCGAACGCCGTGGCGCTGGTCGTGTTGACGCATCTGACGAGTCCGTATCGGCCGACGCCGGTGAAGTCGATGCCGTACGAGTCGGGCATGACGCCGTTGGGCGACACGCGCGAGCGGTTCAGTGTGAAGTTCTACATGGTGGCGATCCTGTTCATCGTGTTCGACATCGAGACGGTCTTCCTGATTCCCTGGGCGGTGGCGATGCGGCCGCTGGGCTGGAGTGCGTTCGTCGCGGCGATGATCTTCATCGTCGTGTTGACGGTCGGCATGATCTACGAATGGAAGAAAGGAGCGCTCGAATGGGAGTGAGCGGGCGCCCGGGTAGTCTACCCACGGTACCGAGGGGCGAGGCGAGCTTTCTGACGACGCGTCTGGATGCGGTAGTGAACTGGGCGCGGACGGGATCGCTGTGGCCGATGCCGTTTGGCACGGCGTGCTGCGCCATCGAGATGATGGCGACGGCGGCGTCGAAGTACGATCTGGCGCGTTTCGGGATGGAGCGGATGTCGTTTTCGCCGCGGCAGGCGGACCTGCTGATCTGCGCGGGTCGCGTGGCGTACAAGATGGCGCCGGTCCTGCGCCGGATCTGGGACCAGATGCCGCAACCGAAGTGGTCGATCTCGATGGGTGCGTGCGCGTCCTCGGGCGGAGTGTTCGACACGTACTCGATGGTGCAGGGCATTGACACGATCATTCCGGTCGATGTGTACGTGCCGGGCTGTCCGCCGCGGCCGGAAGGCCTGATCTACGGGATCCTGCTGTTGCACGAGAAGATTCGGGGCGAGTCGCTGGCGGAGCTGGACACGCTGCGGCTGGAGGATCCGGATCGGGCGGGGAAGCAGAACCTGCCGGCAGAAGTGATCGAGCAGCTCGGCGGCCCATTCGGCAATTCGACGAAGCAGAACCGGGCGAGCGGGTTGGTGGCGACACACGCGCTGCAACGCCCCGTGGACCGGCAGCCGTGAGATGACGGGGGAGAGTGGCGAATTCGAAGCCGGGCTGTCCGGCCTGGACCGCGGGCCGGCGGCGTCGGACGTCGGCGCGCCGCGAGGTCCGGCGGCGGATCCGGCGGCGCACCCGAGCGTGGTGGCGCTGCGCGCGAAGTTCGGCGACCTCGTCGGTCACCACACGGTCGTGGCTGGCGACGAGCACGTCGTCTACGTCACGGCGGGTCGCATCGCGGAGATATTGGCCTGGCTTCGTGACGATGCGGGTCAACGGTACGACTACCTGAAGGACCTGACGGCCGTCGATTACGGCGGCGGCCGACCGCTCGAGGTCGTCTACGAGCTGTGGTCGATTCCGCACCGCCGCGGGCTGCGCATCAAGGCGCTACTTCCGCTCAGCGACCTGGCCATCGATTCGGTCGTGCCGCTCTGGGCGACGGCCGACTGGCTGGAGCGCGAGGTCTTCGATCTGTTCGGCATCCGCTTCCGGGGGCATCCCGACCTGCGCCGCATCCTGATGCCGGAGAACTACGCGGAAGGGCACCCGCTGCGGAAGGACTTTCCGTTGCGGGGCCGCTTCAGCCGCGCGGAGCAGACGCGGCGCGCGCTGTCCATGGCCGTGGAGGATTTCTACACGGCCGACGAGCTGGCCGTCGTGGAGGAGCCGAAGCCGGCGACGGCCGAGACGGGCGGAGGTGAGTCGTGAGCACGAAGACCGTCGAGTACATGGTCACGCGCACGCCCGAGCTCGGGGCGGACGGCACGCTGGTGCAGGCGCCGATCCTGCCGGCCGGCATCGAGCCGGAGCTGCACGGCGAACACATGCTGATCAACATCGGGCCGCAGCATCCCGCCACGCACGGCGTGCTCCGCCTGGTGCTGGAGCTGGACGGCGAGACGGTCGTGAAGTGCACGCCGCACATCGGCTACCTGCACTCCAGCTTCGAGAAGCTCGGCGAGTACCGGACCTGGAACCAGATCGTGCCGCTGACGGACCGCATGGATTACCTGGCGCCGTTGATCTACAACTGCGCCTACGTCATGGCGGTCGAGAAGATGATGGGACTGGAGGTCACGGAGCGTTGCAAGATCGTGCGCGTGATCTGCATGGAGCTCGACCGCATCTTCAGTCACCTGCTCTGGCTGGGCACGACGGCCATCGACATCGGTGCGTTCACGGTCTTCCTGTACACGTTCCAGGAGCGCGAACGCATCTACGACCTGCACGAGCAGTTCACGGGAGCGCGTATCACGACGTCGGCGACGCGCGTCGGCGGCATGATGGCGGATCTGCCCGTGGACTGGATCGACAATCTGCGTCATTTCCTCGACACGTTCCCTCGAACGCTGGACGAAGTCGAGACGCTGCTCACGCACAACCAGATCTGGATCGGCCGGAACCGCGACGTCGGCGTCATCAGCGGCGAAGATGCCGTGAATTACGGATTGACCGGTGCGAACCTGCGTGCGTCCGGTGTGGCGTACGACGTGCGCAAGGACCATCCGTACTACGATTACGAGACGTACGAGTTCGACGTACCGGTCGGCGAGCACGGCGACTGCTACGATCGCTACCTGGTTCGCATGGAAGAGATGCGGCAGAGCCTGCGTATTCTGGACCAGGCCCTGCGCCGCCTGCCCGACGGTCCGATCAATGTCGACGATCCGCGCGTCGTCCTGCCCGGCAAGACCGACTGCATGGCGGACATGGAGTCGATGATCCACCACTTCAAGGTGGTCATGGAGGGTGTGCAGGCGCCGCCCGGCGAGAGCTGGCTGGGGATCGAGGGCTCGAAGGGCGAGCTCGGCATGTACGTCGTGAGCGACGGCGGCTCGAAGCCCGTTCGCTGGCGCGTTCGAGGCCCGAGTTTCATCAACCTGTCGGCACTGCCCAAAATGGTCGAAGGTCACCTGCTGTCGGACGTGATCGCGGTGAACGCGAGCCTCGACATCGTGCTCGGCGAGATCGACCGGTGATGGGGCTAGGGCTAGGGCTGGGACCTGGAGAACAGCATGGCTGATGGCGCGGTCACGCCGTTGACGAAGAACCCCGGCCTGGCCGGAGAGACGGGCGAGTTCACGTCGCTGACGGAAGCGGACGTGCGCGGCAGCACGTACGTCGGCGAGCGGCCGCTCGCCGGTGGGGCCGCGGGTGCGGCGACCGCATACCCGTACCAGCTCGCGCGACGCGATCCGGAGGCCTCGCTCTTCGCAGGCCCGTACGCGGAACGGTACGAGAAGATCCGCTCGCGCTACCCGGACTCGCGCGGCGCGCTCCTGCCCGTGCTCAACCTCGCCCAGGAAGTGCACGGCTGGCTTTCGCCGGCGGCGATGGAGCGGGTGGCCGAGCTGCTCGGCCTGTCCGCCACGTACGTGCGCGGCGTGGCCACCTTCTACACCATGTACAACAGGGCCCCAGTCGGCCGTTTCCTCGTTCAGGTCTGCACCAACGTGGCGTGCAACCTGTGCGGCGCGGACGACGTGATGGAGGCGCTGCTCGAGCACACCGGCACGGAGGCCGGCGAGATCTCCGGCGATGGCCTGTTCACCGTGATCGAGGCGGAGTGCCTCGGCGCGTGCGGGTTCCCGACGGCCATCCAGGTGAATGAGCGTTACTTCGAGAACGTGAGCGTCGCCGATGTGCCCGCGCTGCTGTCCAGGCTGCGTGCGGAGGCGAAGGCGCTCGGGCTGGTGGAGGCGGGGTCGTAGCATGGCGTATCCGTTTCGACATGAGCGAGAGACGCGCGTGCTCAGCGCGCATTTCGGCGAGCCGGAGGCGCGCACGCTTTCGGGCTGGCGGGCCCGCGGCGGATACGGCGCCCTGAAGAAGGCGCTGGGCATGAGCCCGGCCGACGTGACCGAGGAGGTCAAAAAGAGCGGACTGCGGGGTCGCGGCGGCGCGGGCTTCCCGACCGGCGTGAAGTGGTCGTTCATGCCGCGCGACGACAGCCGCCAGCCGCACTACCTGCTGATCAATGCGGACGAGTCGGAGCCGGGCGCGTTCAAGGACCGGGAGCTGATTCGCTGGACGCCGCACCAGCTGCTGGAGGGCTCGCTCATCGGCGCGTACGCGATGCGCGCGCGTCACGTGTACATCTACATCCGCGGTGAGTTCTTCGAGCCGGCGCAGATCCTGGGCCGCGCCATCGAGGAAGCGTACGCCGCCGGTCTCGCCGGCGCCGACGTGATGGGCTCGGGCACGGCGATCGACGTCACACTGCACCTGGGCGCGGGCGCCTACATCTGTGGCGAAGAAACCGGGTTGATGAACTCGCTGGAAGGCCGGCGCGGCCAGCCACGCATCAAGCCGCCGTTCCCGGCCGCCGTCGGGGCGTTCGGTCAGCCCACCACGATCAACAACGTCGAGACGCTGTGCGCCGTGCCGCACATCATCGAGAAGGGCGGCGACTGGTACCGCTCGTTCGGCACGGAGAAGAGCCCGGGCACGAAGATGTTCAACATGTCCGGCCACCTCGTGCGGCGCGGCAACTACGAGCTGCCCCTCGGCTTTCCGCTCAAGGACCTGATCTACGACGTGTGTGGCGGTATCCGCGACGGCCGCGAGCTCAAGGCCGTGATTCCGGGTGGCAGCTCGGTGCCGATTCTGCACGCGGCCGAATGCGACATCGCGATGGACTATGAGTCGGTCGCAAAGGCGGGCAGCATGCTGGGCACGGCGTCCGTCATCGTGATGGACGACCGGACCAACATCGTCAAGCAGGTCCGTCGCATGGTCGAATTCTATGCCCACGAGTCGTGTGGGCAGTGCACGCCGTGCCGCGAGGGGACGCAGTGGCTCGCGAAGATCCTGCGCCGCATCGAGGCCGGGCAGGGCTCGGAGGCGGACCTCGACATGCTGCTCGAGCTGGGCCGCAACATGACGGGCACGACGATCTGTGTGCTGAGCGACTCCGCCGCCGCACCGGTCGCGAGCTCGATCGAGAAGTTCCGTGACGAATACCTCGCCCTCATCCATGGGCCCGCCCGGTCGCGTGTCGCGACCGCGGCCGTGTAGCGAAGGGACGGATGGCGAACGAGACCAAGACGGGTCCCGCGCCCGCGGCGACCGTAACGTGCACGATCAACGGCGCGCCCGTGACCGTGCCCAAGGGCACACGCATCATCGAGGCGGCCGAGTCGATCGGCGTCGGCATCGCACATTACTGCTATCACCCCGCGCTGTCGGCGCCGGCGATGTGCCGGATGTGCCTGGTCGAAGTCGAGGGCGCACCCAAGCTCGCACCGGCCTGTGTCACCGACGTCGCCGATGGTCAGGTCATCCACACCGAGAGCGAGAAGGCCGTCGAGGCGCGCCGCGGTACGCTCGAGTTCTACCTGTTCAACCACCCGCTCGATTGCCCCGTTTGTGACAAATCGGGCGAGTGCAAGCTGCAGGACTACGTGCATGCGGAAGGCCGCAAACACGGCCGTTCGCTGGAAGCCAAGCGCGTGCTGGGTCAGGACGACTTCGGCGGCGACATCCTGTACGACGGCGACCGCTGCATCATGTGCACGCGCTGCGTGCGCTTCATGCGCGAGGTCGCGCAGGACGACCTGCTCTGCGTCGTGCAGCGCGGGCACCGCTCCGTGATCGACACCTTCTTCGAGAGCGGTCTCGAGGGCAGCCCGTGGGCGGGCAACATCGTCGACATCTGCCCGGTCGGCGCGCTGCTGTCCAAGGACTTCCTGCACAAGGCGCGCGTCTGGGACCTAGACCACACGCCCTCGATCTGCCCGAATTGCTCGCAAGGCTGCAACATCCGCATCGACACACGCGACAACCTGGTCGTGCGACTGCGCCCGCGTGCGAACCCCGAGGTCAACTCGTACTGGACGTGCGACTACGGCCGCTACACCTACGAGTGGATCAACCGGGGCGAGACACGAGTGGGTGGGATTCAGTTCCCCGTCACGGCGGGCGGCGATGGCCGGACGCCGGTCTCCGACGTTCAGACGAACGGGGACGTCTCCCACCCGGAGCGTATCGAGGCACCGCTCGTCCGTGATGGGCGCGGCCGCCTCGTCGCGACGGGCTGGCAAGCCGCCGTGACGGCGCTCGTCGAGCGGTTGCGCGGCCTAGCGGGCAGCGGCGCGCCGCTGCTCGTGGTCGGCTCCGCGCGTCTGTCGAACGAAGACAACGCGCTGGTGGCCCGCGTCGCGCGGATCCTCGGCGAGGTGCAGGCGGTGTACCGGTCGGCACGGGCGCCGGACGAAGTGCCGTGTCCCGGCTTCGAGCGGTTGGCGCGCCGCCGCGACTTGGCGCCGAACGTGCGCGGCCTCGACATTCTCGGCTTTACGCGCGCCGGCAACGACGAAGGCGAGGGCCCGATCGCCGTGGCGCCGGGCGCCATCGTATTCGTCGCCGGCGATGCGCTTCAGGACCTGCCGGCCGACTGGGCTCGTGAGGCCGCGCTGCTCGTCGTGCTCGGCCACACGCTGACCGAGGCGACCCGCGCCGCCCACTTCGCCCTGCCGATCACGACGTTCGCCGAGCAGGAAGGCACGTTCACCAACATCGACGGCCGCGTGCAGCGCTTCTGGCCGGCGCTGCAGCCGCCGGCACTCGCGCGACCCGCGTGGCAGGTGGCTGGCGTGCTGCTGGCGGGCATGGACGACGGAGCGGCGCCGGCCGACGCGGCCAGCGCATTCCTGCGCATGGCGGAGCTGCACGACGAGTTCAGCGGGTTGTCCTACGCGATCCTCGGCGCGCGCGGCGCACTGATCAACGAACCCGTCCGTCTGACGCGGGGGGACGCGTGATCCACGAGATCGGCGCGCTCGGGCCCTTCGCCCTGCTGTTGAGCCACGCGATCAAGGTGCTCGTCGTGTTCACGGTCACCATGGTCGTGGTGGCGCTGCTCACACTCGCCGAGCGCAAGATCTCCGCGTGGATCCAGGATCGTCTGGGGCCGAATCGAGTGGGGCCCTGGGGCCTGCTCCAGCCGGCCGCGGACGGCCTCAAGAATTTGCTCAAGGAAGAGAACAATCCGGGCGCCGCGTCGCGCACCTTCTTCATGCTCGCGCCCGCGCTCTCGATCATGCCGGCGCTCATCACGTTCGCCGTCATCCCGTTCGCCGCGCCGTTGCCCACGCCGTGGGGCCTCGTCGACATGGTGATCGCCGACCTGCCCATCGGCATCCTCTACATCCTGGCCATCACGAGCCTCGGCGTCTACGGCATCGTCATGGCTGGCTGGGCGTCCAACAACAAGTACGCCTTTCTCGGCGGGCTGCGTGCGGGTGCCCAGATGGTCAGCTACGAGGTCGCGCTCGGGCTCAGTCTGGTGCCGGTCTTCATGCTCGCCGGCAACGTCACGCTGACCCAAATCGTGTGGACGCAGCAGGAGGAGCTCGGGCTCTGGCTCGCGCTGCCGCTCGGGCTGTCGTTCCTGCTCTTCGTCGTGTCCGCGTTCGCGGAGACGAACCGGCTCCCGTTCGACGTCGCCGAAGCGGAGTCCGAGCTCGTCACCGGATACCACACCGAGTACTCGTCGATGAAGTTCTCCATGTTCTTCATTGCCGAGTACGCCAACATGCTGACCGCGTCCGCGCTCATGGCCACGCTCTTCTTCGGCGGCTGGGACATCCCGTTCTGGAACGGCGATGACATGCGTGTCATCGCACCGGGCGTCGTCGAGGGCGCCGCGCCGGCGTGGTGGAAGTCATTGCTCACGCTCGGCGTGTTCGGCGCCAAGACGCTGTTCTTCGTGTTCGTGTACATGTGGGTGCGTTGGACCGTGCCGCGGTTCCGCTACGACCAGATCATGCACCTCGGCTGGAAGGTGTTGCTGCCGAGCGCGCTCGCGTACGTTGCCCTGATGGCCACAGCCATCCTCGTGCTCGACGCCGTCGGCATCCCGTTCGGCTTCGCCTACGGCCTGATTCTGACGGCCTTGAACCTGGTCGTGACGGCCGTGTTCCTCTGGTTCGTCGACCGCGACCGTGTCATCGCCGGCACGGCACCGGCCCCGCCGGGCGCGTCGGCCGTCCTGCCGGCGGGCATTAGCGCGGTACGTGGCGGGCGTCCCGTCGTCGCGGCCGTCGGCGAGACACAGGAGGTCTGATGGCGATTGGCGTGAAGACGGTTCGCAGGCCGAAGGAGAACACGTCGTACCTGCGGGCGACCTTGAAGGGAATGGCGCTCACCTTCCGGCACATGATCGATCCGAAGAAGGTGACGCTCGAGTACCCGGATGAGAAGGCTGCGCTGTCCACGCGCTGGCGCGGCACGCACCGCATGGCCGTGCACGCGGACGGACGCCCGAAGTGCGTCGCCTGCGG
>JBFJPA010000145.1:0-9389 GCA_041617355.1 Longimicrobiales bacterium | reverse complement strand
GTTCGGCTTCGTCGCGGGAAGCGGTCCGCGCAGCCGGTCTTCGCTGCCTCGACGCGCGGCGGGGAGTCTTCCCTCCGGCGCGCAAAACGGCAACCGTTCCGGCCACGATTGGCGATCGATCTCCGTGGCCCGACCCGGAGGGCCGGGCCACGATCGGCACGGAACATAAGCAACGGGCGCCGTTTAAGCGCCCGTTGCGTTGCTGAGACCTGAAAGTGTGCGGGACGGCCGGCTAGGGCTGGCGCTGCGTCACACGTACGGGCAGGCCGCTCGTGAGGGCCGTATTGTACATGTCGAGCACGCGCACCGTCGACGATCGCTCGTCGGTCCGGACGACCTTGAGTCGCGCGACACGCCCGACGCGGAGGCCCTCGCCACCCGCCACTTCGGGCGGCAAGCTCGCGACCAGGATGTCGCCGAGGCGCACTTGGTCCGCGCCCAGATCGATGAAGCCCTGGTCGACCACGCCCTTCAGCGGATCCTCGTCGAGGAACGCGACGATCTCGCCCGTCGGTCCATTCGCGATGTCGGCCGGGCGGCCACTCACGGCCTGCGGCCGGGGCGGCGCCAGAATCACGACATCGCCCGTCCTCGCTTCGCCGTACTGGTGGAGCACGACCGCGACCACGGCGCCGTCCGCTTGCTCCTCGACCCGAACCAGCGCGACCGGCACGATCTTGTGACCGAAGCCCCGGACCGCCTGCCGAATGTCCACGACCAGCAGGCTGTCGCCGTTGGCGGGACTGCCGCCCCGAAGCCGGCCGACGTAGAGCCGATCATGCGGGTGCACTCGCTGAGCCAGGAGGTCGGACCGACGGCGCGGGTCGGACAGCGCGGTCACCCGCCCGACGATCCCGAGGGAACTCGTGTCCGCGAGCCACGGTGCCGCCGCCTGCTCGGCCCGACTCACCGAGATGTCCTCTTCCTGCGCGAAGCTCAGCTGCGTCGGCGCCGCGGCCGGCGTTCCGACCGGTGCCTGCGGATCGAAGAACCGGGACCGGCCCTGGCCCTGCTCGACGGGTGCGGCCGGCGCCTGCTCGACCACGCTGATCGGAACCGCCAGCGTATCCGTCAGGCCCGGAATCATGAGCCGCTCGTCCGGATAGATCCAATGCGGATCCTCCACGACCGAGCGGTTCGCATCGAAGATCCGCGGCCACAGGAACGGGTTCATGAGGTACGTGCGGGCCAGACCCCACAGCGTGTCCCCACGCCGGACCACGTGTTCGCGGGGCTGGGTCGTCTGCTGTTGTGCGGCCGCCGGCGAGGCCGGCAGGGCCATGAGGATCAACAGCGCCAGGGGGAGGAGAATGCGGGGCCGATGGTCAACGCGCGCGTGCAACGGGCGTCCCTCTCTGCTTCGGTTTGGCTCCGCCGCGCCCCGTGCACGGTGGATGCTGAGCTAGCCCGTTTCGTGATCAGGGTGACCGGGCGAATTCCCGGGCCCAGTAACTCACGACGAGATCTGCCCCGGCGCGACGAATCGACGTCAGAGCTTCCCGCATCGCCCGGTCCCCGTCCAGCCAACCACGTTCAGCGGCGGCCATGATGGCCGCGTATTCGCCGGACACGTGAAAGCCACAGACGGGAGATCCGGTGGCCTCCTTGATGCGCCAGATGACATCGAGGTAGGCCAGGGCCGGCTTCACCATGACAATATCGGCACCTTCCTCCAGGTCCATCAGCGCTTCCCGGACCCCCTCGTCTCCGTTCGCCGGGTCCAGCTGGTAACTCCGCCGGTCGCCGAACCGGGGCGCGCTGTCGGCCGCATCGCGGAACGGTCCGTAGAACGCCGATGCGTACTTGGCCGCGTAGGAGAGGATGGCGACGTGGGTGAAGCCGTCCGCGTCGAGTGCCTCGCGGATGGCGGCGACGCGACCGTCCATCATGTCGCTGGGCGCGACGATATCGGCGCCGGCCCGCGCGTGGGACAGGGCCTGGCGGGCGAGACGTTCGAGGCTGGGATCGTTCAGGATCTCGCCGTCCTGCACGACGCCGCAGTGGCCGTGCGTGGTGTAGGCGCACAGGCAGACGTCCGTGATGACGGTGAGGCCGGGCAGCTCCTTCTTGAGCGCGCGCACTGCCTGCTGGACGACGCCGTCGGGATCCTCGCCCGAGAGGCCCTCATCGTCCTTGCGCTCGGGCAGGCCGAAGAGCAGGACCGCCGGAATGCCGAGCGCCATCGCCTCGCGGGCGTCCGATAGCAGCCCGTCGACCGAGGTCCGAGACACGCCGGGCATCGAGGGCACGGCCGCCCGCCGGCCTTCGCCGGGCACGACGAAGAGCGGCAGGATCAGGTGGTCCGGCGTGAGGTGCGTCTCCCGGAGCATTCGGCGAAGGGCGTCGGTGCGGCGCAACCGGCGGGGTCGATGGTCCGGGAATCCGCTCATGCGAATCGCGTCCGTGTTCAGGATCGACGGGCCGTCAGCGCGAGCCGCATGACGAGCGCATCTTCGGCCGGCTCCATGTAGTAGTTCTTGCGACGGCCGACCAGTTCGAAGCCCATGTCGGCGTACAGATTCTGCGCGACCGGATTGGAGGGTCGCACCTCCAGGAATACCTCACTGACGTGACGGGCCCGGGCCAGCCGGAGGATCTCGTTGACGAGGCGCCGGCCGATGCCGAGCCCGCGCCACTCCTCGGTGACCGCCACGTTACCCAGCTCGCACTGGTCGAGCACGGTCCACGAGACGGCGTAGCCGACCGGCCGGCCACCGCCGTCAGCGACGATGCAGTCCGCATCCCGACGCCGGAGCAGCCCGCGAAACGTCGCCTCGGTCCACGGCATCGTGTAGGACATGATCTCGATTTCCATCACGGCCGGGAGGTCCCCGGCCAGCATCGGCCGGAGCGTGACGGCCGAGCTCATGGCGCGGCACGCGTCGCGCCCGACGGGCGCAGGTAGGCGGGTTCCCACTGTGCGGGCTCCGCGATGCGGCCCGCGGCCTCGTCGAGTCGAGCCAGTCGCAGCAATGCGACGGCTGTCGGCTCCTGGCCTTCGGCGACGCGTGTGTCGTCCGTTAACAGCGACACGCCTTCACCGCTGAATAGGGCGCCGCGCGTCTCGGGCGCGGCAAGCACCTCGGCCAGGGGCAGGGCGCCGGCCGGAAGCACCGTCGTCCAGCCGGTCTTCGTGAAACGGTAACACCCGGCATAGACCTCACCGCGGCGAGCATCGAACAGGGCACAGACCGGAAGGTCGGTGCGCCGGGCCGCGGCGGCCGCGGCCAGCAGACTGCCGTACGCGAGCAGCGGGATCTCCAGCGCGCGTACCAGGCCCCGCGCCGTGGCGGCCGCGATACGCACTCCTGTGAACGAGCCGGGTCCGCCAGCGACGACGACGGCAGCCAGATCCGACATCGCGGTGGCGCCTTCGTCGAGCACTTCGGAGATCGCGGGCAACAGCGACTCGGCGTGTCTCACGCTCGACCCGATGGTCCGGCTCGCGATCACGCCGCCGCCGCGGCCGAGCGCAACGCTGCCGACCGATGTCGATGTATCGAAGGCGAGGATCGACGTCATGCGGATGGTGCGGGCAGCGGCTGCGCCGCGCCGTGCGGCACGGCACTCACCGTGCGCAGATGAGATTCCGACGCCGGCCCCAGGGTAATGTCCCAGCGCGTATCGGGCAGGAACGCTTCCGCGCGCTCCGGCCATTCGATGAGGGCCACCTGGTCAGCACCCTCCAACTCGCGCCAACCCAACTCCCACACCTCATCGGGATCGTCCAAGCGGTAAAGATCGAGGTGGAGCACCACGCCTTCGCTCGCCTCGTAGCGGTACACGAGGTTGAACGTGGGCGAAGGCATGGGCCCGGCGACACCCGCGCCGCGGGCGATCGCGCGGGCCAGCACCGACTTGCCGGCGCCGAGGGGGCCGCGCAGCGCGACCACGAGTGGACGCTCGACTTCGGCTCCAATGCGTTCGCCCCAGGCAACCAGCCCGGGCTCGTCGACAATCACGGGGCCGATGCCGTCGACGCGCCGCTGGCCCCGAGCCTGGCCTTCACCTCGAGAAGCTCGTCGCGCAGGAGCGCCGCCCGCTCGAAGTCCAGCTTCGCCGCGGCCTCCTGCATCTGCGCCTCCAGGATCTTCGCCCATTCCTCCAGATCCACTTCCGCCGCGTAGCTGGCGGGCCGCTCGGCCACCTTCATCGGCGCGCCCGCCCGCCCGGCGCGCGCATCCGCGACCCGCGTGCTCAGCAGCATCTCCTCGACCGTCTTCACGATCGTCTTCGGCGTGATACCGTGCTCTTCGTTGTACCGTCGTTGGATCTCGCGACGGCGGTTCGTTTCGTCAATGCACTGGGCCATCGATGCCGTGATCTTGTCGGCATACATGATAGCCGTGCCACGCACGTTGCGCGCGGCCCGGCCCACCGTCTGGATCAGCGACCGGCCATCGCGGAGGAACCCCTCCTTGTCGGCATCCAGGATCGCCACGAGTGACACCTCCGGCAGGTCCAGTCCTTCGCGCAGCAGGTTGATCCCGACCAGCACGTCGAAGCGACCGAGCCGCAGGTCGCGCAGGATCTCCATGCGCTCGATGGCGTCGATGTCTGAATGCATGTAGCGGACGCGGATCCCCTCCTGCTGCAGGTAGTCGGTCAGGTCCTCGGCCATCCGCTTCGTCAGCGTCGTGACGAGGACGCGCTCGCCGCGGCTCTCCCGCTCTCGAATCTCCGCAATCAGGTCGTCGACCTGGCCGCGGATGGGCCGCACCTCGACCTCCGGGTCGAGCAACCCGGTCGGCCGGATCAACTGCTCGACCACCACACCGCCGCTCTGGGTGAGCTCGTAATCGCCCGGCGTCGCCGACACGAACAACGCCCGCGGGACCAGCTCCTGCCACTCTTCGAAACGCAGCGGGCGATTGTCCAGCGCACTCGGCAGCCGGAACCCGTGCTCGACCAGCGTCTCCTTGCGCGCGCGATCGCCGTTGTACATTCCGCGGATCTGTGGAATCGACTGGTGCGACTCGTCGACAATGACGAGGAAGTCCTCGGGGAAATAGTCGAACAGGCACGCAGGCCGCTCACCCTCGGCTCGTCCGGCCAGGTGCCGCGCATAGTTCTCGACGCCCGGACACGTCCCGATCTCGCGCAGCATCTCCAGATCAAAATGCGTACGCTGCTCCAGTCGCTGCGCCTCCAGCAACTTGCCCTGGCCACGCAGTTCCAGGAGTCGCACTTCCAGCTCGTCGCGAATCCGACCCAACGCGCGATCCACGGTCGAGCGCTGTGTCACGAAATGCGTGGCCGGATAGATCGCCGCCCGGTTGAGCCGCGTGATCGTGTCCCCCGTCAGCGGCTCGAAGCGCGTGATCCGATCCAGCTCATCGCCCCACAGCTCGAAGCGAATGCCCTGCTCCTCGTACGCCGGATACACCTCCACGACGTCGCCGCGCACGCGGAACGTGCCGCGCACGAACTCGTGGTCGTTGCGGACGTACTGGATCTGGACCAGCCCCTGCAGCAGGTCCCGCCGCGAGATCTGCTGGCCCTTCTCCAGGACCATCATCAACTCGCGGTATTCGCGCGGATCCCCCAACCCGTAAATGCAGGACACCGACGCCACGATGATCACGTCATCACGCTCCATCAGAGAGGACGTCGCCCGCAGCCGAAGCCGCTCGATGTCCTCGTTGATGGTTGCGTCTTTTTCGATGTACGTGTCCGTGGTCGGGACGTATGCCTCCGGCTGGTAATAATCGTAGTACGAGATGAAGTACTCGACCGCATTGTGCGGAAAGAACGACTTGAGCTCGCCGTAGAGCTGCGCCGCAAGCGTCTTGTTGTGGCTCATGACCAGGGCCGGCCGGCCCAGCGTCGCGATCAGCGACGCCATCGTGACTGTCTTGCCCGACCCCGTCACACCCAGCAGCGTCTGGAATCGATCGCCGCCGTCGAAAGCCGCCGCCAGCTCCTGAATCGCCTGAGGCTGGTCACCGGCGAGGCCGAACGGAAGCTTCAACTGATACTCGGCCACGCTTCAATCCTTCATGGATAAGGCCGGACCGGCCGCGAGGCCGATCCGGCCGTGACAGGGGTCGAAAGTGAACGGCAACGGCGACGAACAGGAACCGGAAGACGATCGCCCCATCCGGGCCCCTCAAGCCTCCAGGTCTGCCTCGGCGAGATGCTCGCGCCGGTCTACCGAGATCACGCCGTTCACCCGCCGCACGGAGCTCATGACCTTCTTCAAGTGCGCGAGATCGTGCACCTCGACGACGAATGCGCCGTTCATGCCGCCTTCGACCGCCTGCATCTCCGCACTCTGGATGTTCGTGCCGGTCCCCGTGATGGCCGTCGCGACATCCGAGAGCAGGCCGCGCCGGTCATTGCCTTGCACGATGATCCGGACGAAGAAACGGTCGTGCCGCTCGGCTTCCCAGTCGATCTCGACCCGCCGCTCCGGATGCTCCGACAGGTTCAACACGTTCGGGCAATCGGACCGGTGGATGGAGATCCCGCGCCCACGTGTGATGTAGCCGATGACCGGATCTCCCGGCACGGGCTGACAGCACTGGGAGTACCGCACCATCATGTTGTCGAGGCCCTGGATGCGCACACCCTTGCCCGTGCCCCGCACGCGATCGACCAGGCGCTCCAGCGCGGTCGGCTCGCGCGCTACGCGCGGCTCTTCGTCCGGGAAGAGTGCCTTCAGGATCGCGGATGGACCCAGATCGCCCCGCCCCAGCGCCGTGTAGACCTGCTCGAAGTTGGACAGGTCGAGCGAGGCCGCGGCGCGGCGCTGCTCGTCCTCGCTGGGCTTGCCCTTCCTCGCCTTGCGCAGCTCTCGCTCCAGCAGGTCCCGGCCCAACGCCAACGCCGCCGAACTCTCTTCGTTCTTGATCCACTGCCGGATCTTCTGTCGCGCACGAGCCGTCTTTACGAACGCGAGCCAGTCGCGCGACGGCTTCTGCCGCGGATCCGTCATGATCTCGACCGTGTCGCCGTTCTTCAGCTCTCGCGACAGCGGCGCAATGCGTCCGTTGATTCGGGCGCCCGAGCAGTGCAGCCCGATCTCCGTATGAACGGCGAATGCAAAATCGATCGGCGTCGTGCCCTTCGGCAGCTGCTTCACATCGCCCTTCGGCGTGAACACGAAGATCTCGTCGTGGAACAGGTCGATGCGGAGGAACTCCATGAACTCCTCCGGCTCGCGCGTGTCCTGCTGCCATTCCAGGACCTGTCGGAACCACGTGAGCGTCTCGTCGACGTCGTCGGTGCCGCGCCCGCCTTCCTTGTAGCGCCAGTGCGCGGCGATACCGTACTCCGCCGTCCGGTGCATCTCGCCCGTGCGGATCTGGATCTCGTACAGCCGCCCGCCTGGCCCGAAGATGGTCGTGTGCAGCGACCGGTACATGTTCGACTTCGGTGTGGCAATGTAATCGTGGAACCGCTCCTGCAACGGTGTCCACTTGTTATGGATCACGCCGAGGGCGTGGTAGCAGTTGGCCACGTTGTCGGTGATGACGCGGATCGCCATCAGGTCGTAAATTTCTTCGTACGGGCGCCCGCGCTTCACCATCTTGCGGTGAATCGACCAAAGGTGTTTCGGTCGGCCGTAGACCTCGCAGGGGATGCCCGCCCGCCGCAGCTCCTCCTCGAGCGGGCCGCGCAGCGCTTCAATGTGTTCTTCGCGCTCGCGCCGACGGTCCGTGACCTTCTTCGCCAACTCGCGATACGCGTCGGGCTCGAGGTGCTTGAAGGCGAGGTCCTCGAGCACCCAGCGGAGGTGGGCCATGCCCAGCCGGTGCGCGAGCGGCGCGTAGATTTCCCGCGTCTCCAGCGCAATACGCCTGCGCTTGTCCGGCCGCAGCGGTTCGAGCGTGCGCATGTTGTGCAGCCGGTCGGCCAGCTTGATGACGATCACGCGCGCGTCCTGCGCCATCGAGATCAGGAGTTTTCGATAGTTCTCGACCTGCTGCTCCGTGCTCGACCGGAACTGCACTTTGCCGATCTTCGTCACGCCATCGACGATCCGCGCGATCTCCGCTCCGAACCCCTTCTCGACCTGTTCCAGCGTGACCGGCGTGTCCTCCACGACGTCGTGAATCAGCGCGGCCGCGATGCTGCTCGTGTCGAGATGGAGGTCAGCCAGGATCTTGGCGACCTCGACGCAGTGATCGAGATAGTCCTCGCCGGACGCCCGCTTCTGACCCTCGTGGGCCTCGAGGCCGAATCGGTAGGCCCGCTCGATCAGACCCGCATCCAACCGCTCGGCGTGCTGAGCCAGCGACTGCCGTAGCTTCGGCGGCAGGCGGTCCAGAACAGCCGGGTCGGGTGCCGTGGGTGCAGTCGAGGCCATGGTCCAACCGGTTCGGGGGCAGCGCCGAGGTCGACGCTGAAGAACGGGCCGATCACAACATCGCGCCGCCTCTCGCCCGGAGAGACGGCGCCGCCCGTCAGGCGTTCGGGTTCCTACCCGCCCTGTCGGCCCGGAGGTTCTCCAAGCCCAAGGACGGGTATGGCCCAATCTCAAACTGCAGGCTAGTCGCCCGGAATTCAATGCCCCGGACCCCGGGACGCCCGGCCGCGGTGGCCCTGCCGGCCGTGTGACCCGCCGTTTTACCCTTCTGGTGGGCCGCGAACTCGGCTACGGCCGGGGCAGCAAGCCCGACTCGACGAAGGAAACGTAGCGCCCATCCCCGATGATCACGTGATCCAGAATGGGGACGCCGAGCAGCGTCCCGGCGCGGGCCAGATGGACCGTCACGTCACGGTCCTCCGGCGATGGCGCGGGATCGCCGGACGGGTGATTGTGAACGAGGACGAGGCTCGCCGCACGCTCCGCGATGGCGGCCCGAAACACCTCGCGCGCGTGCACGAGCGATGTATCGAGCGTACCCCGCGTGATCTGCAGCTCGCGCGTGACCGTGTGGCGGGCGTCCAAAAGCAGAACTCGGAACTCCTCCTGCGGCAGGTCCCGCATCCGCGGGCTGCACAGCGCGTAGACGTCCTGCGCGCCGGCGATCCGGGGTCGCGAACCTGGACCTTCGCGCGCCAATCGCCGGCCCAGCTCCAGGGCGGCCGCGATCCGTGCGCCAACGGCCGGGCCCACGCCCGGCACCGGCACCGGCGTCGTCTCCAGCAGGCTCGCGAGGCGACGCAGCGAGCCCTCGCTGGCGCGAAGCAGTTCCCCTGCCACGACCGCCGCGCTCCGCCCTCGCCCGCCCGATCCGATCAGAAGCGTAAGCAGCTCTCGCGTGGACAGCGCGGGCGCACCCGCGTGCCGCAGTCGCTCGCGAGGCCGCTCGGGCGCCGGCCACTCACGGATTCGGTCACGGATCGCGTCCGGCATGTCGAATTTTGGCGGACCGCTACGGGCGAGGGCATGGTGGGATGGGACGGGCAGCGGCCCAAACGAAGCGGGGCGGCCCGATTCG
>JBFJPA010000144.1:0-9430 GCA_041617355.1 Longimicrobiales bacterium | reverse complement strand
GTCCCACGAGCCGGCCTCGAGCCCAGAACCTGTTGTCCGGCGGGGGCTTCGAGCGTTGCTCGTGTGGTGGCGCGCCGTCGTGAGCCCAACCGCCTCGAGGAGTGTATGCGGATACTGACTTGGGTCCCACTCGCCGTTCTGGTCCTGGCGGCCTGCGACCTTCCGTTCGGCCTCGGCGAGGGCGGCGACGACGCGCTCGCGACGAACCGCGCGCGCTGGGAGCGACGAGGGTTCGCGAGCTACGAACTGACGCTCGTGCGGACGTGTTTCTGTGCCACCATCGAACCCGTGCGCATCGTCGTTCGCGACAATTCGCGCGTCTCGACCGTCTTCATCGGCTCGGGCACGCCGGTCCCGGCCGAGCTCGTGCCCTACTACCCCACCATCACCGGTCTCTTCGACCTGCTCGCCGATGCGTACCGCCGCAAGGCCGACCAGGTCGATGTCCGCTACGATCCCGAACTCGGATACCCGCAGCGCATTTACATCGATTACGCGAGGAACATCGCCGACGAGGAAGTCACGTACGAAGTGTCGGCATTGAACCGACGCTGACCGTCTGCCGCAGCCCTGGTCTATCGGTCCGCGCGCGGCCGGCTCGCTTCCAGCAGTCCGGAGGCGTGCTCGCCCGGCCGCCAGGGCACGGCGGCGTTGTTGTCGCGGACCCAGCGGAGTCCGGGACGTCGGGGCAGTCGCACGATCGGCTGGTCCTCGCGCGCGTCGAGGCTGAAGCGGAAGCTGCCGTCGTCGCTGTGTCGGCCGAGCAGGAGCTCGAAATGCCGCTGGCTTCGTTCCACGCGAAGGCGAACCTGCCGGATGTACGCGGTCTCGAAGGCGCCACCCCCCTGGTGGAAGTGAATGAGCGAGTCGGTCACTTCGAAGGCGCGCGCTTCGTGCACGGGCTGGCTCGGAACCCAGACGCCCCGGATTTCGGCCGGCACTGCCGGCAGACGCGTGTCACACGCGGCAAGGGCGAGGATCGTGGCGAGGAGTGTGCGAACCCTCATGCGATCAGCTCCTCCCCGTAGACGAGGTCACCGGGCGGACCGTTCTCAACGACCGGGATGTCGCCGACCAGGGCGAGCGACATGACGCGTTCGAACGCGGCGACGACATCCGCGTCGAGGCGCGTGCCGGCTTCCTCCCGTAACATCCGCAGCACGTGGTTCTCCGGCACGCCGGAACGGTAAGGCCGCTCCGAGACGAGGGCATCGAAGACATCCACGACGGCAATGATGCGCGCGAGGAAGTGGATCGCATCGCCGCGTTTGCGCGCCGGGTAGCCGGACCCGTCGAGCCGTTCGTGGTGGTCCTGCACGACGGGAAGGATGTCGGCGAAGACGTGGATCGGCTCGAGAATGCGCACACCCATGTCTACGTGTCGCTCGATCATGGCACGCTCGCGGGGCGTGAGCTCACCGTGTTTGTCGAGCACGCTCGAGGGCAGCCCGACTTTGCCGACATCGTGTAGCAATGCCGCGCGCTGCAGCGTCCGGATCTGTGCCTCGTCCAGACGTAGCTCTTCGGCGACCGCGCGGGACAGCGTCGCCACTCGCTCGGAATGGCCCGCGGTCCACGGCGAGCGCGCGTCGACGGCCCGCGCCAGCGCGATCATGGCGCCCCAGCTCAGCTGCTCCAACTCGCCAACGAGCCGGGCCGCCGTGAATGCGACGCTCGCCTGGTCCCCGATCTGACGCGCGCGCTCGACCAGTCCGCGATGATCGGACGCTGCGCTACGCGGCACGGCGAAGATGAGTCCGCCGAAGACTTCCGTGCCGGTGCGTAGCGACACGACGACGCGGTCATCATCGGAGGAATCGAACGGCGGCAGATCGAGCCATGGTTCGGTTTCGCCGCACGTGAGCACCACACCGTCGGAGCCGCGCAGGCAGCTTTCGACCAGGGCGCCGGCGGCGGGTTCACTGCGCACGGCGCGGCCCGCGGAGTTCCCCGTCGCTGCTGCGAAGACGCCGCCGGCGCCGCCGCGGTTCACGAGGAAGACGGCTGCGGCCGTTGCGCCGAGCGGCGCTCCCGCGCGGTCAAGCAGGACATCGACGACGGCGTCTTCTTCGAGTGTCGTCAGGACAGCGCGATCCAGCGCATGCAATGTCTGCAACGTCTGGAACTGTGCGTCCAGCTCCGTGCTCATGCTGCCGAAGACCCGGCCGAGCTCGGCGAATTCGTCGTTGCTCTGAATGTGAATCGGTTCGCCGAGGTGGCCCTGCCCGATTCGTTTCGCAGCCCGCTTCAGCGCTTCGAGCGGGTACAGGGTGCGCCGGATCTGGTGGCTCGACACGAGGAACACGGTCCCGAGCGAGATCAACAGGATCAACAGCATGGTCGTGCGGAATTCCGCCACTGCGGAAAATGCCGATCGGCGCGGCTCGCTGACGACAAGAGTCCACGACGGCGCGGCAAAGCTTCCATCGAGGAACAGGGCCCACGTGCGTGCGACGTGTTCGCGGCCATCCGGTGATCGCCACGTGTCGGCGGCCGGTGCGGCGACACCCTCACTCCACGGCGATCCGGCAAGTCCGGGCGAGCAGTAGAGGGGATCGGATCCGGAGAGCAGGCACAGGCCATCGAACGGTACGGCCTCGAGGTTCAAGCCCACGTTGCGAAGAACCGCCGGCACCTCCATGCGTGCCCAGAGCGTCCCCCGGTTGTCGTCGATGCCGCGCACCAGGTAGAGCTCCTTCGGCGCCTTCCGGGCAGAGGCGACGAGTACGGCTTTGCCGCGCGACAGGTGAGCGCGGAGCCCAATCGTCAGCGGTGGGGGAACGAACACGTCGCCGCGAAGAACGCGGACGACGCCGCTGTCGAGCAACACGTCGCGGAAGTGGTCGAGCCGTTCCGATAGCGCCACCGCCAGGTCCGGATGCGTTTCCAGCGCGGTCGCGACGATCTGAAGCTCATGGTCCGAGCGAATCAGCTCGTCCAGGATGGCCATACCGGCCCACTTCGCGGCCGCGCGCAGACGCTCGTCGCTTTGCGCCGCTAGTTGGCTCGAGACGCGACGGAACGACTCCGCCGTCACGGCGATCGTCGGCAGCACCGCGCAGAGGAGGAACAATCCCAACACCCTGCGGCCGACGACGGTCCGGAAACCGAGCGCGGCGCCGAGTGATCGTTCAGTAGCCTGTCGCGACACCGATGTACGCCCCGTTGTTGGCTCGGACGATGTCGTCGCGGCTCTGTGCCGCCGTCAACGGCGGCGTCGACCGCCCGTCCGGACCCATGCTGTACAGGTCGAAGTCCGAGTTGATCGGCACGAGGAAACGGTCCTTCCGCGCCTGACCAACCCCACCGCCGCCACCACCACAACCACCGCCACCGCCACCACCGCCACCGCCGCCACCGCCACCGCCGCCACCGCACCCCCCCGGGACTTCAATGCGGAGATACTGGTAGGGGTTGCCCCACGGATCGAGCATGCCCGCCCGTCCGATCACAGCGAGATCCGGCGGGAAGTAGCCCTCGAACCGCTCGAAAACCATGATCTCGCCCTCGAGCGTCTTGATCTCGGCCCTGGCTTTCGTCACCAGCGCCTGTTCGCGAAACTTGCCGTACGCGCCGGATGCGATGGATGCGAGGGCTCCGATCACGGCGATCGAAACGATCAACTCGATGAGCGTGAAGCCCGGGCGACGTCCGGCGAGGCGGTGGCTCATGCGGCGCCTCGCGCTCGGGTTGGCCCATCGGCATCGAGAACTTCCCGAATGCGACGCGCGACTTCTTCCATCGTCCACGGCTTCTCGAGAATCACGGCATCCGCCCGGCCAATCCGCGAGCGCGTCTCCTCGCTCGTGTAACCGGTCATGAAGACGAACGGCACCTCGGAGCCGAGCTCGCGTACACGCGCGAACAACTCGTCGCCACTGAGACGCGGCATGACGAGATCGCTCAGCACGAGATGAATCGACTCGTGTGCTTGCTGGAAGACGTCCAGCGCCTCCATGCCGTCGGCCGCCGCATGGACCGTGTACCCGAGTCGCGACAACCCACGCGTCAGGACCCGGCGAATGCCCTCCTCGTCCTCGACGAGTAGGATCGCTTCGGTTCCCTTGACCGTAGGCGGTGCGGCGACGAGCGTTGCAGGCTGAGCGGCCGCCAGGGGCAGTGTCGTGCCCGGGAATCGCAGGGTGAACGTCGATCCCTCGCCCGGCCGGCTGGCGACCTCCACCGATCCCCCCAGCTGGCCCATGAGACCGTAGACCATGGCCAGGCCGAGGCCCGTCCCCTTGCCCGGCTCTTTCGTGGTGAAGAACGGCTCGAACACGCGTCCGACGATAGTTTCGGGCATGCCGACGCCGTTGTCGCGCACACTCACCAAGACGTCCGACCCGCTGCCGTTCGGGCACTCGACGCGGATCTCCAGGACGCCGCCGTCCGGCATCGCGTCACGGGCGTTCGTCGCCAGGTTGAGCACGATCTGCTCGATCGCCGCGGGATCGGCGATGACGGACGCCTGTACCGGCCCGACGACTTGCACGTCGATGGACTCGGGAAGCAAACGAGACAGCGCGCGCACCTGGTTGCGCAAGACGGCCACGACGTCGATCGCACGGGGTTGCAACGCCTGACGCCGACCGAACGCCATCAGGTGACGGACCAGGTCCCGGCCGCGGGCGACGGCGGAGCCGGCATCCGCAACGGCGACGACGGCCTCGCGCAAATGTCCGGGAATCGTGCGTTCCAGTTCCTCCGCACTGATCTGAATGATGGTGAGCAGATTGTTGAAGTCGTGCGCGACACCGGCACTCAACGTACCCAGCGCTTCCAGCTTCTGGGATTGTCGGAGTTGCTCTTCCGTCTGACGCTGTTGCGTGACATCGCGAGCGACGAGCGAGATGTAGCTGAGTCGGCCCGTGCTCTCCCGGTGGGCAATGAAGACTTCCGAAACGGGAAACGGTTCGCCGGAAGCGGCCCGCAGCTGGGCATCGCCGTGCCAGAGTCCGGTTTCGGCGACAGCCGGGAAGATCTCGTCGGTCCAGCGGCCGGACCACTCCACTTCATGCAACGAGGGAAGCGCCCGGTCATCGTCTGACGCCAGACCCAATCGTGCGCTCGCCGTCGGATTCGCGTACAGGACCTTGCCGTCGACGCTCGCCATGAGAATGAGGTCGGGTGATCCTTCCACGATCTCACCGAGCCGTCGCCGCTCGTCGTCCGCCCGCCGCCGCGTGGTCACGTCCTGCACGATGGCGACGTACCCGCCTCGTGGCCCGCTCCCGTCTTCGAGCGGCGCCATCGTGACGCGTACGTCGATCGGTGTGCCGTCCGCTCTCCAGCGGCGGACCTCCGCCTCGCCGTGGCCGACATCGGGACTCGCCAGGTGTTGCGGCACGAGCGGCAGGTAGCGGCCGCGGACCGACTCCGCCTTCCAGCCGAAGATTCGCTCCGCCGACGGGTTCCACACGTCCGTCACGCGTAGCTCGTCATCCAGCGTGAGAATCGCGAAGGGCGACGCATCCACGATCGAACGCAGCCCCGCGAGCTGCCCTTCCAGCGTACGCTCACGGAGCTTCTCGTCCTCGACATCGCGCAGCGCACCAATCAGAACGGGCTCCGGCTGACGGTGGAGGTCGAATGTCAGCTCGAACCAGCGGGCCCCGCCGTTCGCGCATTTCAGTCGTAGCACGCGTGTGTGCGCACCTGTACCGTCGCGCAGCAGCGCGCGCCACCAACCGCGATCGATTTCGTCTACGATGCAGTTCAGGAAAGGGCCGCCGACCACATCATCCGCATCGACACCGAGCGCCGCGGTGAACCGGCCGTTGACGTGGGAGATGACACCAGCGGGGTCTGCCACGAACATGCCGCACGGCGCGTCGAGCACGCCCCTGACAGCCGCGCGAGGGCGCCACCCGCGCCACCGCGCGAGGCTCGTGAGTGCGGCAACGCCCGGGAGGGCGCCCCACAGGGCGATGCCCATACCGTCGCGGCGAACGCCAGCCGTCGCGGCAAGCGCGACGAGCCCGACGGACGCCGCGACCAGCCACCACCGGCTTGGTCCGCGGAGTTCCCTCACTCAACGAAGCCCGGCTGCCATGGACGACGGACTGCCCTCGGTCAGAGTATCGGCGGGTTTGTCTGGAACGGGAAAACGTCTGTCGCGACCACCCGTGCGGGATCAGGCGGTTGCAAGCACATCCGACCCGACCTCGCGGACCGTGCGCTTGCCGAGCAGGGCCATCGTCCGGGCGGTTTCGGACCGCAGGTGGTCGAGCGCGGCGAAGACGCCGTCCTCGCCCGCCAGGGCCAGGCCCCAGAGGACCGGGCGCCCGATCAGCACGGCATCGGCGCCGAGCGCGAGGGCTTTGACGACGTCCGAACCGCGGCGGATGCCGCCGTGCGGTTGGAGGCAAGCGTGAGCTCGTCCTCGGCGCCCCCCGCGTAGTAATCGAACGTCGGCTTGGGCAGAACGTGGCGAGCTGCCTCCTCCCAGTCGTCGAGACGGAGCGGGAGAGCGTGGGAATTCACTCCGGCACTCCGAGCTGGTCGCGCAGCCACGCCTCGACCGGCGTGAGGGTGACATCGAACGCCGCGGCGACAGTCGGGCCGTCGAGCACGGAGTCGTAGCGGTCGAGGGCGGCTGCCAGCTGGGCGACGGTGTCCGGCACGCCGGGGATCGAGGCTCCCGGGGCCACGTGTCGCACGGGAATGACGCGGCCCAGGATGCCGGCCCCGATCTCGACGACATCGAGCCATGACAACGCGGCAGGCCCGCCGATCGGGATGGAGCGGTCGATCGCCGGCGGGTTGCCGATGACGGCGACGATGAAGGAGGCGACGTCTTCGAGCGCGATGTAGGAGTGGAGACGTTCTCCGCTCCCGACAATGACGACGGGCTTGCCGGCACGGACCGGAGCGACGACGAAGCTGCCGATCCAGCTTTCCATGAACAGGTCGGGCCGCAGAATCGTGTACGGCACGCTGCTCTCCTTGAGGTGGCGCTCGGCGGCGGCCTTGCCTTTCAGGAAAGGGGCGGGGTGGTCTTCGTGCGCGCCCCACGCCGATACGAGCACGAACTGTTCGACGCCTTCCTGTTCGGCGGCGTCGATCAAGGCTCGATTGCCGGCGCGTTCGACGGAATCGATGGTGTCGGGCGCATCGCGCTGCGCCGAATTCGCCGTCGTCACGACGGCGGCGACACCTCGCAGCGCCGGCACCAGCGTGTCGGGCCGTTTGAGATCGCCGAACACGACATCGGCGCCGGCCGCACGCAGCGAATCGGCGCTCTTTGCATCCCGCACCAAGGCCCGCACCGGGTGTTCCTCTTCGAGCAGCCGGCGGACGACGCGGCCACCGAGGGCACCGCTGGCACCCACGACCAGAATCATATCGTCATCTCCAGGAGAGAGTCCGGCCATGGAGGCGCCGGCGGCGCGATTGTACGGCGGCCGTCGGCACGCGGTCAACCGCGGGCCCTACGGCTCGAAGCGGTAGCCGACCTTCCAGACGGTGAGAACGTGGCGGGGAGAAGCCGGGTCGTCTTCCAGCTTCCGGCGCAGCTCCGCGATGTGGGAATCGACGGTGCGAGTCAGGACCAGGCCCCGGTGGCCCCAGACTTCGCGCAGCAGTTCCACGCGGGTGGCGACGGCGCCGTTCCTGGCGACGAGGGCGAGTAGCAGATCGAACGCCTTCGGTGTCAGCGTGACCGCCTCCGCGCCGCGCTGGACGGTCCGCGACGCGGGATCGACCACGACGTCGCCGAACTGGATGCGCGCGCGGCCGTCGGCGCGCTGTTTTCGCTCTCTGCGGAGCAGCGCGGCCACGCGTTCGAGCATTTCCATCAGGCCGAACGGCTTGGTCACGTATTGGTCGGCGTCCAGCCGGAAGCCGCGCACCTTGTCGGATTCTTCGCCCTTCGCCGTCAGGATGATCACGGGGACGCGGTCCGGCCGCTGACGGATCGTCTCCAACACGGCGTACCCGTCGCGGCCGGGTAACATGAGGTCCAGGATGACGAGGTCCGGCGCCCACTCGCGCGCGAACGCGATGCCCTCTTCGCCGTCACCGGCGATGCGTACGTCGTAGCCTTCCTGGCTCAAGTTGTAAGCGAGGCCGGCGGCCAGCTCGGCGTTGTCCTCGACGATCAGGATGCGGGCTGCCGCCGTGCTCAACACGAACCCGTCGACGGCAGTTCGGCGCTCGGAAAGCGCACGACGAATCGCGCACCGCCGCCCGGCGCATCCTGGATGGTGGCATCGCCGCCGTACCGCCGCACGACGTCGCGCACGACGGTGAGGCCGATGCCACTGCCGCCGACCGCACGCGTCTTGCCATTGTGTCCGCGCACGAACGGCTCCCAGACACGGCGTCGCTCGTTCGCCGGGACACCCGGGCCTTCGTCGCTCACCGCCAATCGCACGTGAGAGCCGTCGCGCTGCACGGCGACGCGGACCGTCTGTCCCTTCGGCCCGTATTTCACGGCGTTGTCCAGCAGGTTGAGCAGGATCTGGCGCAGTCCATCAGCATCGACCGCCGCCGCTGCCGGCTTGTCGGCTTCCACCAGGATCGTGGCCTTCGCCGCGGCCAGCGGCTCGAACGCGGAAGCGATCGCACGTGCCTCGGCGGCCACGTCGATCACGCCGGCCGGCTCGGTGAAGCCGTCGGCTTCCACACCGTGACTGGCGCGCCCGAACTGCAGCACGTTCTCGACGAGGTGCGTCAGCCGAGTCGTCTCCCGCTCGAGATTCTCCAGCGACCAGTTTCGATCCTGTTCCGTTTTCGCGCGTCCGAGGCGAAGCGTTTCGAGGAAGAGCCGGATCTGCGCGAGCGGTGTGCGCAACTCGTGCGACACGCTGGACACGAAGTCGGCGCGCAAACGGGACAGGTCGGCGTCACGTCGCAATTGCCCGACCGCGACGATCGAGAGTGCGGCGGCCAGCGCGATCAGGCCGGCCAGGAAGGGCAGCCGCGAGCGCGGCAGTCCGCCCGCGAGTACCGCATCGGCGGCCTCCGGCCGGATCTGCGCTCGCACGCCGAGGCTCGCGAAACTCGGCGGCAACATGGTCGTCGCCGCGTACGTCCAGTCGGTCGTCGCGCGCGACGCGAAGAGTTTGCGTCCGTCGCGGTCGGACACTTCGACATCGATCAGCGCGCGATTCAGCGGGCCGCCCGCCACGCTCGTGGTCCGCGCCACCGGCTTCGTGAAGGCCTCGGGCAGGAGTGATTCGGCGTCCAGCACGTCCGTCAGAAACCGCTCGACATCCGACGCCGCATACTCGACGGCGTAAACGATGGTGTCACCGATGGTTCGAGCCATCGGCCGGTACGCGAGGAATCGGCGCTCTCCGAGGATTTCCTCCACGATGAGGCCGTAGCCCCAGTCGCTCGGCCAGAACGTGCGTACGTGCCGTGTGATCGCCCCGTTCAGTGCGGCCAACTCCGCGGCGCCGAATTCCGGCAGCTCCGGCAACTCCGG
>JBFJPA010000143.1:0-9482 GCA_041617355.1 Longimicrobiales bacterium | reverse complement strand
CCGAAATCCTCGACCGTCTCCGCCGGCATCGCATGCTGGCCCAGGTGCCGGAGGCCGAGCTTTCGTGGCTCGCCGAACACGGCGTGCTCCGTCGATTCGAGGCGGGCGACATGATCGCGCGAAAGGGCGACGACTGGGTCCAGTCCGGAGTCGGCCTGGAGGTCGTGCTCAGCGGTCGCCTGGCCGTCTACCGGGACAGGGGTACGGGTCGTCGCAAAGTCATGGAATGGCAAGAGGGGGAAGTGACAGGTGTCCTCCCCTACTCCCGCATGAAAACCGCGATCGGCGACAGCGTGGCGGACTCCGCGCTGGAGCTGTTCACACTCAACCAGGACCAGTTCTCCGAGCTCATTCGCGAATGCCCCAACATCACCGCCGCGTGTGTGCACACGATGGTCGACCGCGCGCGGGTCTTCAACACGAATGAGCTGCAGGACGAGAAGATGGTCTCGCTCGGCAAGCTCTCCGCCGGCCTCGCGCACGAGTTGAACAACCCCGCGTCCGCCGTGGCGCGGAGCGCTCGCCTGCTCCAGACCAGCATGCGAGAGGCCGATCGGGCGGCACGCGCCCTCGCCGTTGCCGGGCTCACCCAGGACCAGCTCGACGCCGTGGACCGGCTGCGCGATGCGTGTATGCACACCCAGCCGACGCTGTCGATGTCCCCCCTCGAGCGCGCCGACCGCGAGGACGAGCTCGCGGAGTGGTTGGAGGCGCACGGCGCGGACGGCTCGGCCGTGGACGCGCTCGCGGAGACGGCCGTGACGGTGGAAGCCCTGGACCAGCTGGCGGGTCACCTGGAGGGCGGGGCGCTGGACGCCGCGCTGGATTGGGTCGCCGCGGGTTGCGCGGTCCGCACGCTGGCCATGGAGAGCGAGCGTGCCGGATCGAGGATCTCGGATCTCGTCAGCGCGATGAAACGACTCACGCACATGGACCGCGCGCCGGTCGCCGAGCCGATCGACGTGGAGCAGGGCCTGCGGGACACGTTGATGGTCCTCGGCCACAAGGCGCGGGACAAGTCGCTGAGCCTGAAGATCGAGGTCGCGCCGGGCCTGCCGCGCGTGATGGCCGTCGGCGGCGAGCTGGAGCAGGTGTGGATGAACGTTCTCGACAATGCCCTCGACGCGGTCGACCTCGGCGGCCACGTGTCGGTGACCGCCAAGCCCGAGGGTCGCTGTCTGGTCGTGCGCTTCATCGACGACGGCCCGGGGATCGCACCCGAGCACCAGGGTCAGATCTTCGATCCCTTCTTCACGACGAAGCCGCCCGGGCAGGGTACGGGACTGGGCCTGGAGATCGCGCGATCGCACCTCAGGAAGTACGGCGGCGAAATCGATTTCGACTCTCGTCCCGGTCGGACGGAGTTCCGCGTGACCCTTCCGCTGGCCGAGCGCGATCCGGCCAGGACGACCGCTCCATCACAGCCATGATCCGTCCGGTCCTGCTGGCCGTAGACGACGACGCAGAAGTGCTGAGCGCCGTCGGCCGGGACCTGCGCGCGCGATTCGGACGGGAGTACCGCGTGGTCAAGGCGCAGTCGGGCGGCGAGGCGCTTCAGGTCACGCGCGAGCTGAAGCAGCGCGGCGTGCCGGTCGCCCTCTTCCTCGTCGACGAGCGCATGCCGGAAATGAAGGGGACGGAGTTCCTGATCCGGGCGCTCGCGATGTTTCCGGACGCGCGACGTGTTCTGCTGACGGCCTACGCAGACACACAAAGCGCCGTCACGGCCATCAACCAGATCCGGCTCGACAAGTATCTGGTCAAGCCGTGGGAGCCGCCCGAGGAGTTGCTCTATCCCCACATCGAGGAGCTGCTCGACGCGTGGAGCGCCGGTGCCGGCCCGTTGCTGGAGGGCATCCGCGTCGCCGGCACGGCGCTGTCGTCCGCGAGTTACGCCGTGAAGCGATTTCTGTCCGCCAATCACGTCCCGTACGTGTGGTGCGACATCGAAACCGACGCCGCGATGCGTGCGCTCGTCGAGGCCGTCGAGCCCGGCCTCGCCCGTCTGCCGGTCGTCTTCTATCCGGACGGGACGACGCTGGTCCAGCCGAGCCCGCGTCAGCTGGCCGAGCACTCGCAGCTCGATATCCGGCCCAAGCAACGCTTCTATGACATGATCATCGTGGGCGGCGGCCCGGCGGGTCTCGCGGCCGCGGTCTATGGCGCCTCCGAGGGCCTGACCACGCTGCTCGTCGAGCGAAACGCGCCCGGCGGCCAGGCGGGCACGAGCTCGTTCATCGAGAACTACCTTGGATTCCCCGACGGCCTCACCGGTGCGGAGCTGGCGCATCGGGCGACGGCGCAGGCACGGCGATTCGGCGCCGAGATCCTCACGGCGCAGGAGGTCGTCGCGGTGAAGCGCAACGACCCATACCGCGTCGTGGAGCTCGCCGACGGGTCCGAGCTGAGCTGTTACGCGGTGGTCATCGCCAGCGGCATGCAGGTCCGCCGCCTGGATGCGCCCGGGCTGGAGGAGCGGCTCGGCGCGGGCGTGTATTACGGGTCGGCGCTCAGCGAGGCGGTGCTCTACCGGGAAAAGGACGTCTTCGTCGTCGGGGCCGCGAACTCGGCAGGACAGGCGGCCCTGTACTTCTCCCGTTACGCGCGCACCGTGACGGTGCTCATGCGTGGCCCGGATCTACGTCGCTCCATGTCGCAGTATCTGGTGGACCGTATCAACGAGACGGCGAACGTGATTGTCCTGCCCAACACGGTCGTGGTCGGCGCGGGCGGGAATGGACGGCTGGAGTCGATCGATGTTCAGGATACGGCTACCGCGGAGACAAAAACGGTGTCGGCCTCCGCACTGTTCATCTTCATCGGTTCCGCGCCGCGTACAGCGATGGTCGCGGACCTCGTCGAGCGTGACCCTTCCGGGTTCATCCTCACCGGCCGGGAAGTGATGCGGGCCGGCCGCAGACCGAAAGGCTGGGTCCCGGACCGCGACCCCTTCCTGTTCGAGACCAGCGTGCCCGGCGTCTTCGCCGTCGGGGACGCCCGTCGCGGCTCCGGCAAACGCGTGGCCGCCGCGGTCGGCGAAGGCTCGGCGACCGTGAGCGCCGTGCACGAGTACCTCCGAACCGTCTAGCCAACGCCCGCGCCACACCGAGCCGTCGGCTCAGCGGCCGCACCGCCCCGCGCGAAAGTCGACGGGCAGACAGTCGAACGCGTTCGTCGCCCACAACCCGCGTCCCGCGGATCGCGCCGCTTCGACGGCCGCGCGGATCCGGTCCACGTAGCGGACGTTGGGCGGATAGACGAGCGGTACGACCATCCCCGACCGCGCGAGCTCTTCGTTGACCATGCGCCCATCCTCGAGATAGACGTAGGCCAGCGTGCGGCCGAAGTCGTCGGTCGGCCGGACGTCGCTTTCGAAACGGACCCACGTGCCGGGCGGCATGATCTCGGCGAGCGCGTCGCGGGCCCGCGCGCCGAAAGGAGGCTGATCCAGCTCCGGCGCGTCGATCAGCAGCAGTCGAACGCGTGCGCCATCGGGCGCGCACCGGAACGAGTCGCCATCACCCACGGACGAGACCGTGCACCCGGCCTCGCCGGTCGGCGGAGCCGTCTCCGCGGCACACGCCGCGGCGACGATGAGGGCGAGCAGGCCGAGGCGGCGCTCAGCCGCCCGCCAATGCACGCGCCGTCTCGAGGTAGTCGGGCAGGATCCGGGCGTGGTCCAGGTACTCCTGGATCGGCTTCTGCTTTTCCGCGTCGTACACCTGGATGTAGCGCTGCCAGTACCCGCGTGCGGCCGCGTCATCGCCGAGCTGTGAGGCCGCTTCGGCCGCGGCGGCCAGGCCGAGCAGGTGATCCGGCGTGGTATCCAGGATGAGCTTCGCGGTCGAGAGCGCGCCATCCAGGTCGCTCGATGCGGCCTGCAGGATGCTCAGGTGGTAGAGGCCATCGGCGTCGAGCGGCCCCGCCTGCTGATACGCCTGCACGGCCATCGGCAGGAAGAAGGCGGCCTGCTCGAGGTTGCCGTTCTCACGCTCTTGCATCACGCGATTGAACAGCCGGTCCGCCTGCTCGCGCGGCGTGCCCGTCAGCGGAGCCAAACCACCGCCGGTCGCGCCCGCCATCGGCGCCGCGCCGCCACCCATGGAGATACCCGCCGGCGACTCGCGCAACGCGGGCAGAATCAGCACGACGATGAGTGCGACGAGCGAAGCGCCGGCAATGATCCACGGCAAGCTCGACGTCTTCCTCGGCAGCACCGATTCGCCGCACTGCGTGCAGAAGGTCGCGCCGGCGACATGGGGTGCGCCGCACACACGGCAGGTCGCGCCCTTGAGCGGACCGCCACAGGACGGGCAATACCGCCCGTCGGACTGGGTCTGACAATTCGGACATTTCATGCGTCCAAGATGGTCGCATCTCGCGCCTTCCGGCCAGTAGCGGCCGCTCCGCTGGCTGCGAGTGTGCGCCACCGCCTATCTTGCCGTCACACCACTGCTTGTGAAAAGAATGGGGACGAAGAAGAAGAAGACGGGGAATCCGACCGCGGCGTCCGAAACCGAGCCCGGCAAGACCGAGGACGAGCGTCTGCTCGAGCGGCATCCGGTCGCCGACGCAGACGGGTCGGCGGAGGCGGAGACCGAGGACGAGCGTCTCCTCAAGCGAAAGCACGAGCCGTCGCCCGAGTTCGACGTCGCCGCTGACGCCTGGCGCGTGTTCCGCATTATGGGCGAGTTCGTCGAGGGTTTCGACACGCTCGCGCGTCTGGGTCCGGCCGTCAGCGTGTTCGGCAGCGCCCGCGTGTTCCCGGACGATCCGCAATACGAGGCTGCCGAAGCGGTCGGCCGCCTGCTCGTGGAACGCGGATTCGCCGTCATCACCGGCGGCGGCCCCGGCATCATGGAGGCCGCCAACAAAGGTGCGCACGAGGCCGGCGGCGAGTCCGTCGGATGCAACATCGAGCTTCCGTTCGAACAGGGCATGAACCCGTACGTCCGGATCCCCGTCAACTTCCGCTACTTCTTCGTGCGCAAGACGATGTTCGTGAAGTACGCCGAGGCGTTCGTGATCTTCCCCGGCGGCTTCGGCACCATGGATGAGCTGTTCGAATCGCTCACGCTCATCCAGACCGGCAAGGTCCGCGACTTCCCCGTCGTGCTGTTCGGATCGGGCTACTGGAAGGGCCTGCTCGACTGGCTGCGCGACACCATGCTGTACGAGAAGAAGATCCACGAAGACGACCTGAAGCTCTTCACCGTCACCGACTCCCCCGAAGAGACGGTCGACCACATCGTGCGTCGCTATGAAGCGAATCTCGCGAAGGCCGCGAAACGCGCGGAAGAACGCTGGCGCCCGACATCCGTCGGCCCGCGTCCCGTGACCGGGCGCGGCGGCTTCCGCCGGCCCGTACCGCCACCCCGTAAGGAGTAGCGAGACCAACAACCCGCGACCCGAGGCCCGCGAAAACCGCGGCCCGTTCCTCGCCGTCGCCGTCCACCCTCGACCCCGTCTGCTTGATGAGCCGCTTTCTGAAAGGCAACAAGATCGCGCCGCCGCCGATCACGAAGGGCGTGAGCGCCGCCGACCTGATCGACCAGGCCTTCCTCGCCTACAACGGCGGCCGACTCCGCGAAGGCTGTCGCCTCTTCGTCGAAAAGATGCTCGACGACGACGTGACCGTCGGTGTTTCACTGACCGGTGCGCTCACGCCGGCCGGACTCGGCATGAGCACGCTGATTCCGCTCATCGAAGCCGGCTTCATCGACTGGATCATTTCGACAGGCGCGAATTTGTACCACGATACGCACTTCGGCCTCGGCCTGGACATGCGGCAAGGCAATCCGTTCGTGTCCGATGTCGTGCTGCGCGAAGAAGAGGTCGTCCGTATCTACGACATCTTCTTCGACTACAGCGTGCTGCTCGACACCGACGCATTCTTCCGCCGCATCATCGCCGAGCCCGAGTTCCAGCGCCCGATGTCGACGGCGGAGTTCCATCACCTGTGCGGCAAATACGTCGAGGAGCGGCAGAAGGCGCTCGGCCAGAAAGGCAAGTCGCTGCTCGCCACGGCCTTCACGTACGACGTGCCCGTGTACACGTCATCGCCCGGCGATTCCTCGATCGGCATGAACGTCGCCGCGCGCGCGTTGCAAGGGAACAAGCTCGTCTTCGATGTCAGCGCCGATGTGAACGAGACGGCGTCGATCGTGCTCGACGCGAAACGCAGCGGCGGCAAGAGCGCCGTGCTGATCCTGGGCGGCGGCAGCCCGAAGAACTTCATGCTGCAGACGGAGCCGCAGATCCAGGAGGTGCTGGGCATCGAGGAAAAGGGACACGACTACTTCCTGCAATACACGGATGCGCGGCCGGACACGGGCGGCCTGTCGGGCGCGACACCGGCCGAAGCCGTGAGCTGGGGCAAGGTGGATCCGGACCGGCTGCCCGACGCCGTCGTCTGTTACACAGACGCGACCATCGCGCTACCGTTGCTGACGGCGTACGCCTTGAGCCGGCACGAGGCGCGTGAGCCCAGACGGCTGTTCCGCCGTCGCAAGGAAATGCTCGGACGCCTGATCACGGAGTACGAAGCATCAGCGCGGAACGAAGCCGTGCAGGAGCGCGCGCGCCACGGCGCAACACACGAAGCGACACTCGAGCGTAGCCGCTGACTGCTTTGCACTGAACCGGAGTCGACCATGAACGCGGTGCGCAGTGCAGCCCTGGGGATCGTCGGGATCACCATTGTGACGTCGCTGTCGTGTACGCCGCCGGAGCCGCCCGACCGGCAGAGCGCCGCACCGGCCCAGGTCCCTGGCTGGCAATGGTCCGACTCGCTCGTGCTGGCAACGGTCAACGCCGTGCGCGCGGGCCGCAGCCTGCAACCCGCGAGCTGGCCGGGCGGCGCACGCGTGGCCGTGTTGCTCTCCTTCGATGTCGACAACGAAACGGTGACCGGCCTGCGCTTCGGCGATGCCACGGTCGGCTCGCTGTCGCAGGGCGAATACGGCGCGCGGGCTGCCCTGCCGCGCGTGCTCGCGCTCCTCGACCGTTACGCGATTCCCGCGTCGTTCTTCATTCCCGCGTGGAGCCTGAAACTGAATCCGTGGATGGCGGACTCGATCAAGACGTCGGGCCGTCACGAGTTCGCCGTGCACGGCTGGATCCACGAACTGAACTCGTCGCTCGCCATCGACGACGAACGCAGGTTGCTGCGTCAGGCCATCGACTATCTGACGGAAGTGACCGGCGAGCGGCCCGTCGGGTATCGCGCGCCGTCGTGGGACTTCAGTCCGAACACGCTCGACCTGCTCAAGGAGCTGGGTTTCCTGTACGACTCGTCGCTGATGGCGGATGACCGGCCGTACGAGATCCTGCAGAACGGACAACCCACGGGCATCGTCGAGCTGCCTGTCGAATGGATTCTCGATGACGCGCCCGTCCTCAACCCACGCGGCGATCGCTACACCAATCCGCGCGAGATCCTGCAAGTCTGGAAAGACGAGTTCGATGTCGCGTGGGAAGAAGGGTCGATGTTCCTGCTCACCATGCACCCGCACTACATCGGGCACCGCTCGCGCATCGTCGTGCTCGAAGAGTTGATCGAGCACATCCGCTCGAAGCCGGGCGTCTGGTTCGCGACGCACCGCGCGGCCGCGGAACACGCACTCGCGGCGGCGAGCGCAAATTAGCCATGGCGATGCGCGTGGCGATCACCGGATCGAGCGGACTCATCGGCTCGGCGCTCCGCAAACGGCTGCGAGAGCGCGGCGATTCGGTCACGCGCATCGTGCGGGCACGGTCCTCGAAATCGGGCGAAAACGAAGTCGTGTGGAACCTCGACCGCGGCGTCATCGACACGGCCGCGCTGGAAGGCCACGACCTCGTCGTGCACCTGGCCGGCGAAAGCGTCGCCGGCGTCTGGACGTCCGGAAAGAAGCAGAGGATCCGCGACAGTCGGATCAAAGGCACGAGCCTGCTGGCCGACGCGCTCGCATCGCTCACCCGCCGGCCCGCCGCGCTCCTGTCCTCGTCCGCCGTCGGCATCTACGGCGACCGACCGCCCGACGAGGAGATCACCGAATCGTCGTCCACGGGCACCGGATTCCTCGCCGATGTCGCACGCGAATGGGAAGCATGTACCAGCTCGGCCCAGGAGGCCGGCATCCGCGTCGTGCACATGCGAACCGGCAACGTCCTGGCCCGAAAAGGCGGGATGCTCGAGCCGCTGCTGCCGCTCTTCAAGCTCGGCCTCGGCGCGAAGTTCGGCAGCGGCAAGCAGATGTGGCCGTGGATCACGCTCGACGACATGGTTGCCGCCATCCTCCACCTCGTCGATACCGACCTCGCCGGACCCGTCAATGTCGTCGCGCCCGAGCCCGTCTCCAACGAACAGTTCACCAACGCCCTCGCCGCCGCCGTCGGCCGCACCGCGTTTTTCTCCGTGCCCGCATTCGCCGCCCGATTCGCGCCCGGCGGCATGGCCGACGAGATCCTGCTGGGCGGCGCCCGCGTCGTGCCCGAACGGCTGCTGCAGTCGGGATTCACGTTCCGACATCCCGAGCTGAGACCGGCGTTGAAGGAGCTGCTGGCTTAGGGCTGGGGCTGGGGCTGGGGCTGGGGCTGGGAACGGAAACAGAAAAACGGCCACCATCCGTGCGGGGGATCCTCTTCCTAAACGCCGACGGGCCGGCCGCAGTGGCCAGCCCGCCCAGGTAATCCGCGCGCCATCACGCTCCGGCAGGTCGTCCGCCCGGGTGTAACCGGGCTCCCAGGTGGTCCGCGCCGCTCGGGCGCTTCGGGGTAGTCTGGCGGAGGCGGTGCCGGGGCGGACGGGAGACCGACCCGCCCCGGCGGCTTCGCTGCGGTCGGGGCACCGCCATCAGCGGCCGACCCTCCGCTTCGTGGGTCGAAGAGCAACGACACCCTCCTTCCCAATTGAGTAAAGCGAAAAAACGGGGGAAAAGGGGACAAATGCGTTTTGGGGCTGGGGCTGGGGCTCGGGCTGGGGCTGGGGCTGGAGGGCTTACGGATCGCGTGGGGCTGGGTCGCGGGTTGGACATCCTCCCGGGTTATCTGACCATTAGTCAGATCGTCCGACGTCGCTCAAAACATCGTCCAGCAGACGCACGACCATGTCGATGTCCTCCGTCGTCAAGACCATGGGCGGCTTGATCTTGAGGACGTTGTGCAGAGGGCCGTCGATGCTCAGCAGGACACCTCGCCGGACCATCTGATCGACGATTTCGCGGGCCTCTTCGGCCGCCGGCTCGAGGCTGTCGCGGTCGCGGACCAGCTCGACGCCGAGGAACAGGCCGGCCCCCCGAACATCGCCGATGAGCGGGTGATGGGTGGCCAGGTCCTGGAGACCCGCAAGGAAACGTGCGCCGGCGGCGGCTGCGTGGGCCTGGAGGCCTTCGTTCTCGATGACGTCGAGGACGGCCATGCCGATGGCGCAGGAGACCGGGTTGCCGCCGAACGTGCTGAAGAACTCCATGCCGTTGTCGAACGAGGCGGCGATCTCGGGG
>JBFJPA010000142.1:0-9554 GCA_041617355.1 Longimicrobiales bacterium | reverse complement strand
GGGCGGACGATTCAGAACATCAGATCGTAGACGGCTGTGACATTCTGCCTGTTGCGCTCCAGCAGTCTGTGCACGATGCACTCTCTTCGCGTCCTACACGGCGGCGGCGCGACCGGTGACGATGTGCGCCGGTGAGCGGAATACGACCCGCCCCTCTGCCTCGACGTACCCGGCAAGCGCGCGCTCGGCCTCCTTCAGGATGGTCTCGATCGTGTCTTCCGTCAGCATCACACCCATGATCGGCAGCCAGCCCCTGAGATCGGCTTCGACCATGGTCCTGATGCTCGGAAAGCGGGCTTTTCCAGCGCGCGTCTCGACGCGCACCGAGTTCACGCCCGCGTCTGTGAAGAACTCGACCAGTTCCTGTCTGTCCCCCAGCACGAACGGAGCCCGCAACGCGTCGGCTGCCGCCTTGCCGGCGAGACGCTCGAGCAGGCCCACCTCGATCGGATACGCCTCGGAGTTCTGCAGGCTGTCCCAGACTGCGACAGCCATTCTTCCGCCGGGCTTCAGCACGCGCAGCATCTCGCGGATCGCCTGCCTGCGATCGGAGAAGAACATCATGCCGAACTGGCTCACGACGGCATCGAAGCCGGCATCGGGGTACGGCAGCGACTCCGCGACCCCTTCTTTCCATTCGATGCCCGGCCCCAGCTCCCGGGCAACCGCCAGCATGCCGCGCCCCGGATCCACACCGGCGACGCTGCCCGACGCTCCGACCCGCAGTGCGGCCTCCCTCGCCAGGATTCCCGTGCCGCACGCGACGTCCAGCACTCGATCGCCCGGTTGAACCCCGGCGGCGTCGAGCACGGGCGAACACCACTGACGGAACAGTGCCGGGACGTGCAGCGCCTCGTACGCTCGTGCCCCTGCGACCTGATCGTCGTAGCCAGAGTCTTCCATCTGCTGTCTTCTCCTGTGTCCGTCGGGGTTACTCGGACCGCAGCGACGACGGTGACGCGGAGTTCTGCCGCGCCTCAGGCGCGCGGCTTCAATAGGACAGGTAGCCCGCTCACCGCGGAGTCGGAGCGTAGCCGTCGCCCGTCAGATCCCGGTCGGGCTGGCCGGCGTGAGCGAGCGCCGATGGCGTCCGGCACCCGACGATCGCCGGCGCCTCGTGGATGAGTTCGTCGTTCTCCAGCGCATGAACCATGAAGAGCGCGAAGTCCACGCGGCGCGTCCTGTTGCTCGCCAGCACGGGATCCCCGACATGCCGACTCCACACCGGAAGCCCCTCGCTCTCGCCCTCTTCCAGGTCGCTGCCCCGGACGACCGTCCAGCGCGTGTCACTGGCGAAGACACGGCGACACGCCTCTTCCTGATCCTCGAGATCCGCGAAGCGCGCCAGCCGGGCCAGCCGGCCGAAAACCGCGAGCGTCCACCTGAACTTCCGTGAGTAGCGATCCAGGCCGTCGCGCGATATGTGCCAGCCGCACGAGAAGACGAGGCGGGCACCGCGAGGCGCGTGGTCGAGCACGGCCTGGGCCGTCCCCGTGGAGTACTGCTGCACACCCCACGGAACCAGGACGGTCAGCACGCCGTCGCACCCTGCAACCGCCTTCCTGATGACTTCGCGATCGCTCGTTGCCCCGGGAACGATCTCGATGCGGTCCTTGAATGCATCGAGCTTGGCGACGCTCTGTTCCCGGCACACACCGACCACGTCGTAACCCCGGTCCAGCGCGTGCTGGACCATGTACCTCCCGAGCTTCCCCGATGCGCCGATCACGCAGACCTTCATCCCTCGAATCCCTGCCAGAGCCATGCTCCCCTGCACGTGTTGCGCGGACCGTACGGCAGCGACCACGACGTGTCAATGCACGGACGTCGGGCCGTGCCCGCGCTGACGCAGGCCGAAAGCACGCCGGTCAACCGCCGGACTTGCGACCGTGGACCGCCCACGCGCGTGCCGTGAGTCGGATCGATCCGTCCGGCGAGGACGGCAGCCGCCGGCGGAGGAGATCGCGCAGCCGCTCGCGCCGATCCTCGGGGAGGGACACCGCATAGCCGGGCGCCGGGCCCTGCCCGCCCAGGAACGGCGACCAGTAGTCGTCGAACGTGCGGAATACGGTGGGCACTTCGATTCCGCGTGTCTCGACGTCCAGCAAATGGCAAGTCTCGAAAAGGCTGCGCAGTGCGTCGGGTTTGCAGACGGGAAACCGTCGGCCTTCGTCGAGTTCCGCAGCCATCGGATCGAGATCACACGCCGCATCCCAGAAGTAGCGCATGAGTTCCATGCGCTCTGCATAGTCCCACACGTAGAGGGCCATTCGCCCCCGCGGCCTCAGCACACGAGCCATTTCAGCGATCATCTGCGCCGGATCGGCAACGAAGTTGAGCACGAGACCACTCACGGCGACGTCGAACCGACCGCCGGCGAAGGGTGTCGCGCACGCGTCCGCGAGGACGAAATCCACGACTGTGCTGCGTGCACGGGACCGAGCGGAGCGCACGTAGCCCGCGGACTGGTCCACTGCGCACAGACTGCGGGGTGCGCAGTGGATCAGCACAGTCTCGGTCAGGGCACCGGTACCGCAGCCGACCTCGAGCCACTCGCTCTGCTCGGGCACGTCGAGCCACGCCAGAAACTCGCGCGCGACCGATCGGCTCCAGCGGCCGACGTAGGGCTCGTAGAGGTCGGCCTCGGCCCAGGAATCGCTCATCACGAACGCTTCGGAACGGTCAGCCTCCAGCGGGCTGGCCCTCGAGTTCCCGCGGGGGCGCACCCGCGCGTTGCGTGGTCAGTTCCCTGCCTCAGCCGGCGGCTGATTCGTGTGCCACATCATACGCGCGATCCGCCACGACCCATCGATGGAGCGCTGCAGGATCCAGAGGTTGTGGTTCGACTCGCGGCCCTGCGCGCTCCCGTCGTCGGGCGTCCATGTCCCCTCGAACGTGCCGCGCGCCCAGGCCCAGTCGCCGGCCACGTGCACCTCGTCGAACGAGATCGATGCGGCCACGGTCCCGCCGGTCAGGACCTGCGCGAACCGCTCCCGGATGGCGGCCTTCCCGACGCGGGCAGGACCGGGCGGAAGCTCGATCCCATCATCCGCCCACTGCGCGAAGATGCCATCCAGGTCCGAACGGCTGAGCGCCGCGGCCCAGGCGCTGGCGACGTCGCGGATCGCCTGCTCATCCTCCGCCGTCGATCGCGGCGTCGGTGCAGCGCACGAGGCCAGCAGCACGACGAGACCGGCCATGAACGACGTGCTGACCGGCCAGCCGGATGACTTCATGGGGCCTCCTTCCGGGATGGACTGCGGGTCACTGCATTATGCTGTGCGTTAATCGGCCGGACAAGCGTGACGCGCGGAACGGCGTCGGAACGACGGATGGTGCTCGTACAGTCACTAGGGAGGCGCCTGGGTGATCATGGGGCGGGCCGGGATACGGCTTCCCGAATCATGCCGGCCACCCGCTCCAGCTCCTCGCGCGGTTGCACCGCGTAATGCGGCCCGAAGCGCAGACCGAAGCCGTCGCCCTCGTAGCGCGGAAACACGTGCAGATGCGCATGGAACACCTCCTGCATCGCGGCCTCGCCGTCCGCCAGAAACAGATTCACACCCTCGGCAGGCAGCCCGCTCGCTCGGAGCGCCGCGGTGTATCGCTGCGCCAGCCGGATCATCCTCTCGAGATCCTCCGGCCGGACGTCGGCCAGGTACGGCGCATGTGCGTTCGGGATGATCAGCAGATGTCCCGCGTTCACCGGCCGGATGTCCATGAAGACCGAACAGCACTCGTCGCGGTGCAGGAACGTGGCCGGCATCGTGCCGTCGAGAATCCTGCAGAAGATGCAGTCAGCGGCTTCCATGCTTCGCTTGTCTCGTTCACCAGTTCGGGTGGACGTCCAGCACCGTGTTGCTGGTGAGCCGGCGGATGGCGGACCCGTCCGCAGCCATCGCGCAGATCTCGAAGACGGCCGTTGAGGGCGTGACGTCAGGGCCCGGCGTCTCCCCGGGCGGGACCAGGCACTGGTAGACGATGCTTCGCCCGTCCCTGGACCAGCGCGGGTAGTTCGACCGCTGGCCGGCCTGCGGGTAACGCGTGACTTCTCCCGTGCTCAGGTCCAGGACGTGGATCTCGAGTGCCGGTGGCCGGTCCGGCCGCGCCTCGGAGATCGAGGGAAGCTGCCCGTCGGGACCGGACGCGAACGCCAGCTTCGAACCGTCCGGAGACCAGTCGCCGCACGCGCCGTCGAGGTTGGCAGGCAGGATCTCCGTAACCGCGCCCGACGCGGCGTCGACGACGAGCAGCTCGTCCGCGTCCTTCGCAACGAGGATCCTCGCGCCGTCGGGCGACCAGCGGGGACAACTCATGAACGCCCCGAGACTCGTCATCTGGCGAAGCCCCGTGCCGTCCGCGTTCATGACGTACAGCTCGAGGCTCGGGACGCCGCCCGCCGATGGGCTGGCGCCGCCGGTGAACACGATCTTCGTTCCGTCCGGCGAGAAGTCCGGTGCCACCTGAAACGGGATGTCGTCCGGCCCGACCTTGCGTATGTTCGAGCCGTCGGCGTCCATCACGAAGATCGCCGAGACCGGTTCGCCCGGTTGGTGACGGTTCGACATGAAGGCGATCGTCGCTCCGTCCGGTGACCAGACCGCAAAGCTCTCCGTGAGACCCTCCGTGCCCGTCGTCAGGGGCCGGGCCTCGGAGCCGTCCGGCCGCATCCTCCAGATCTGTTCGCGCTGCGCGTCGGAAGACGACGTGTAGATGATGTCCCGGTCCGGCACCGCGTCGCGCTGACAGCCGGAAGCCAGGAGCGCGGTCAGCGCGACGGCTGCGGTCACAACACGAGAGGTCATTGGTGATCGTCCCCTTGCCGTCAACGCTGTGGATTCACAGGTCGAGCACCGCATCGAGGCCGCGGTGGAGGCCGGTCAGCGTCGATACGTTCCGGATGGCCAGCAACGCTCCGTCCACATAGGGCTGCGCCGTGGATCCTGCGTCGTGCCGGATCGTGAGTCGCTGGTCGGGCATGCCGAAGATGATTTCGGCACTGATCACGAATCCCGGCAGCCGCAGGGAATGAACCTGGGAGGACGAGATGGTTGCGCCACGCGCCTCCGGATCCCCGACGGTCCGGCTCACCGGTGTCGTCGGCTGCGGCGGCCCGACCGTCGAGAGGCGCGCTGCGAGTTCCCGCGCCGTGCCACTCGGGGCATCGGCCTTGTCGTCATGCGCGTAGTCGATGATCTCCCATTGTCGAATGTGTTTCGCAGCCATGGCCGCGAAGCGCAGCATCAGAACGACCGTCAGCGCGAAGTTGCCCACCGCCAGCACACCTCGCCCCCGTGCCGCTGCAGCCGCGTCGATCTCGGCGTAGTCCGCCTCGGTCAGGCCCGATGTGCCGATGACCACGTGCGCACCACGATCGAGCGCCGCGAGAACGTTCTGCTTCACGACATCGGGTTTCGTGTAGTCGAAAAAGACGTCACAGGGAACGGCCAGCGCTTCCCCTGCCGAGGCATGGATCGCGACCGGCAGCTTCGGCTCATCGAGTACGTCGGCGAGACGACGGCCGGCGTGCGTTCGGGAGATGGCGGACGTGATCGTGAGGTCATCCGTCGCCGCGATGGCCCGCGCGAGCGCCGAGCCGGCCCAGCCGGTCGCGCCCGCGAGACAGATTCTGAGTGCCATTCCTGGCTCACTCCTTGAAGTGTGACGGAGCAGATCCGCCGCTTTGCTCTGCCGTCCCGGATCGCTGCCGGGTTGATCGTCCGTTCGCCACGGGATCGACGTGTCACGACCCATGTGATGGGGTGGTGCTCGTCCCGGCGCGAGGATGACCTCGCGAACGACCTCGATGGTCGGACGACTAATTGCCCGTTCCCGGGCCTGGCTGGTTCCACATCCAGCGCCAGGTCTTCCACGAGCCGTCGGCCTGCCGCCTCTGCACGTCCATCCATTTCCCGCTGCGCGTCTGCGCCTCCCCGCCAGCCCTGGGCGTTTCGGTCACGGTCCACGTGCCGTGCAGGACCGCGATGTCGCCGTGGATGCTGATCTCGTCGGTCTCAGCCGTCTGCGTCGCCGTGAACTGCTCGAAGTAGTCCCTCATGCCCTGCATGATCGCGTCGCGGCCCCGCAGCGCAGGCCCGTCCGGCGGCATCTCGATGGCATCGTCGGCCAGCAATGAGCCGAGCGCAGCGACGTCGGCCGCGTTCCAGGCGGCCAGGAAGTTGTCGCCGCTGGCGCGAAGTGCGGCCTCGTCTTCAGCCGACGTGTCCACTTGCGGCGCCGGAGCCGGCGTGCAGGTGGCAAGGATGACGGGAAACACGAGGATGAAACAGCGCGAAGTGAGCCTCATGAGGACCCCCTGGACCGGATCGAGATGATGGTGCGCCCGACCAATGTGCCCGCCGTCTCCCGGTGCACGCAAGAACGGCGCACCGTGAAAACAGCCGCGTTACTCGATCAGGTGCCCTGCCGTGCGCCCGCCTGCTCGAGGGCCCGCAGCAGTTCCTCGACCTGCGGTTCGAGGTGCCGGTAAGCCCGGAGTACGTCGTCCTCGATCCAGACTTTCTGGACCAGTGCGTTCTGAAAGCCCCGATCGCGGAGCAGCTGCCGATGATCGACTCCGCCAAGGACCACGGGGACCCTGTCCGCCGAGTACGCCTCGCGCGAACCGGGGATCGTCGTCGTCGCATTGCCGATCTGGGCGAGGTTGGCGTGGTTGCGGAGCATGGGCATCCAGACCTGACTGTAGTGCTCGAACTCCTGCGCTTCCTGTGCTGTGGCCACCGCGACGTCGCGGCGCCACGCCGTCAGAAGTCGCCTCAGCCTTTCATCCCGGATCAGGTCCAGCTGCCCGCCCAGCACGACCGCATCGAGGGCGGCAGACTCGAACGTGATGAAGCCGCCCCACCACGAGACGTTGGTGATCATCCTGTCGATCGAGTCGGCCGGAAGTGAGGCGGGGTCCCGGGCCGCTTCCATGAGGGCGTGCGCCGTCGCCTTCAGGTCCGCATGGAACGCGACGATCCCGGCAAGACGCTCTTGGTTGACGGCGAACTCGTCGTGCAGGGCCGCGAGGATCCGCAACTCCTCCCGCCGCTCGCCACGCTCCTGCCAGGCCGCGTCGATGCCGAAGGCCAGCAGAATGCTGGCGACGATCGCGATGGCGTCCAGAACACGTCTGAAGACCTGCGAGGGCCGCCGCGCTTCCGGATTCATGCGTTCAGTCGCCACAACTGGAAGTTCAGGGCCGCGGCAAAACCCACCCAGGCCAGGTAGGGCAGCAGCAGCGCCCCGGCGGGCATCGCCACCTTCCAGAAGTGCAGGACGGTGAGCAGGATCACGAGCCACAGGACGACGATCTCGAAGAACGCCAGCATCGGCTGCTGCAGTCCGAAGAAGAGGTACGACCAGAGCGCGTTCAGGCCCAGCTGCACAATGAACAGGACGAGCGCCGTGCGCGCCCCCGCGAACCCGGCCTTTCGCCAGACCAGCCAGGCGGCGATCCCCATCAGCACGTAGAGCGTCGTCCAGACCGGTCCGAAGACCGCATTGGGCGGCGTCCACGCCGGTTTGGTCAGCGCGGCATACCACGCGCCCGGCATGAAGAACGATCCGATCCCGCCCGCCGCCAGCGACGCGAGGATCCACACGACGAGCCCTGCTCCTGCGTTCCTGATGTTCAACGCTCCTTCCCGTCCGTGCTGCGTTGGCCCCGACCAAGCTTCCGGGCCCGCGCTTCATTCGTCAAGATGATCGCGACTGCTTCGGCTCGTAACGCATCGCCACGGCGCCGGCGGCGCTCCGGTCACGGCGGTGGTGCCAACGCTCACCGTCCACGCCGACGGCCAGCAGCCACACGGTCAGCGCCACCTCGGCGAGAATCCCGGGAGCCATGTTGTACGGCGCGAGTCGGGCGGTGAGCGAGGTAGAAGAGAAGGTGAGCCAGCTCACCCCTCCGACCGCCAGGAACAGCCCGAGGGCCCGGGGCACGAAGCCCGACCGCTGGATCGCGGGGCCATGCCCGGGAACAGCTCCAATGGTGCCTCCCGTGCAGGTCGTGCCTTACTGATACCGCAGCGTCGATGCAAACAGGCCAACGTAGAACAGACCGATGGCTGCCGCGTGCACGCGCCGGCTGCTCGAACGTGAAATCAGAAGAACCGCTACGACCGCGGGCACTTCGAGCAGACGGATCGGATCCAGCCAGGCGATGCCGCCGAGCATGTTCACGAGAATCGCGTTGATGACGATGAAGAGGGCGAAGCCTCGAAAGAAGTCGGGCGCGTGGGCGTAGTACCACGCTTCCGTGGAGGGTTCGGTCATGCGGTCCAGGTCCGGGCACAGCATGTGGCTCAGCACCACGAGACACGCGAAGGGCACGAGTGCGAGCGTGTAGTGCCAGTACCCGAAACCGGTCAGCCCCCCGGTCAGGAACGCCGACCTGAATCCGGAGATCACCGAGAGCACGATGAACACGATCCAGCCCACGTGCACCCAGTAGATCGGCCGCTCTCCGCGGCCCTGGATCATGTCCCCGATCGAGCCCAGCACCTTCGTGATGACGATGCCGCAGATGATGGAAACGATGATCAGGCTGAATTCGAGTTCGGACATCGAGCGCTGACTCCTGTCCGTCGTGTGCCCGAGGCGGGGAGGACCTCGAGCCGGCGTGGTGCAGCGCTCGTAGACTGCGTCGGGGACGATCGGACGGCAAGACCGCTGTCAGACGGCGCGTCCCCCGGTCAGCCCTGTTCCTCCGGCGGCAACAGGCCGTCCGGGCCTCCGCTCCCGAAGTCCGCCGGGTCCGCGGGTCGAAAGATCAGATCGATGCCCAGCCACAGAGAGCGGGAGAACGGATACGTCGCGACGACGGCCGGGATCGTGAGCAGCGCGATGCCCCAAGGCAGGAGGTGCCAGGGAACCGCCGGCCAGGTGGCGAGAATGAGCACGAGCATGAGCAGCGCGACGTACAACTCGGCGATGATCAGGTTCAGCATGTACGCGCCGATGAAGGCGTCGTGCTCGCCCCGCTCGTACAGCAGACCACACACACCGCACCGACCCACCATGCGCAGCCACGATGAGAACAATCGGCCCTGCCCGCAGTTGGGGCAGCGCAGACGGAGCGCGCGGCCCAGCAGTACACTCGCGCGACGCTTCGGAGGGTGCATGGACCTGCGGATTACAGCCCCGCGGCTCCGGCCGCTTCCTCGCACAGCCTGATCCACGAGCGCTTCCGGGCCGCCGGGATCAGCACGCAGTTCTTCATGACCTTGCCCGTCCCCGGATCGTACGGCAGACCTTTGCCCGACGAGACCAGCGCCTCGACGCGTGCGGGTGGCATCTTGAGAAGCAGGTCGCCCTTGAAGAACATGGCGAACATCTTCTTGCCCACCTTGAGGCCCTGCGCGCCGCGCCCGGCGTTGACCGTGACACCGGCCACGTCCTCGAAGTGGGCCTTCACGGATGCGTACGGATCCGTCATGCGCTTCCTCCGTCTGGTTCTTCTCGATGCGATCGAACAGGAGCGCGAGGATCTCCTCGGTTCGCCGCTCAGCCGGGTCCGTCCCACAGCCGGGGAACGGATCTGACGTTGC
>JBFJPA010000141.1:0-9584 GCA_041617355.1 Longimicrobiales bacterium | reverse complement strand
GTCGCTGGTCGCGCGCGCCGGTTGCGTCGTGTCTACGGACAGGACGGCGGGCGTCGCGGGCGACGGCACGTCCGCGCTCGGCTCGGCCCGGTCCCCGCATGCGATCGACGTCAAGAGCAAGATCGCTCCCCATCCTCGAACGGCTTTCATGTCGCTCCCTTGCCGCGTCCTTCGACGGCCGGTGCTACCCGGTCCGCGGGAGCGTCGTTCCGCCGCGCGGCTCACTCGCCAAGGACGTGTTCGAGCGACTCCAGGCCGACCAGAACCTCACGGGGCTTCGAGCCGTCGGGTGGGCCCAGAATGCCGGCGTTGTGCAGCTGGTCGATGATCCGGGCGGCACGGCCGTAGCCGACGCGAAGCCTGCGCTGCAGCAGCGACGTCGATCCCTGATTGTGCTGGATGCAGATCTCCGCCGCCTGACGGAACAGCGCGTCGCGCTCTTCGAAGAGGGCGAGCGGGTCGTCCGACGCGCCGACGGTCTCCTCCCGCGAGCGGACGTAATCGAGGATGTCTTCTTCGCCGGCCGGCCGTTCCGCCTGCGTCGCGCGGTACCACGTCATGAGCCGATCCGTGTCCTCGGTCGGCAGGAACGCGCCCTGGATGCGGACGGGGTCGGAATGGCCCGGTGGAAGGAACAGCATGTCACCGTTGCCGAGCAGCGCATCGGCGCCGTTCTGATCGAGGATCGTGCGCGAGTCGACTTTCGAGCTGACGCGAAACGCGATGCGGCACGGAAAATTGGCCTTGATCAGTCCGGTGATGACGTTCACGCTCGGCCGCTGCGTGGCGACGATCAGGTGAATGCCGATGGCCCGCGCCTTCTGCGCGAGCTGCGCCAGCGGCTTCTCGATCTCCGCCTGTACGCTCATCATCAGGTCAGCCAGCTCATCGACGACGACGACGATGTTGGGGAGTGGCCCATCGTCGTAGGTCCAGCGCTCCGGATCATTCTCATCGGGCTTCGGCTGCGCGCGGCGCAGCCCATGTCCCTCCGCGACGCGGCTGTTGAACTCGCCGATCGAGCGCACGCCGTTCTCCGAGAGCAGCATGTAACGCCGTTCCATCTCGAGCACGGCCCACTTCAGCACGGTCGCCGCGTCCTGCGGATCCGTGACGACGGGGTGCCGTAGATGCGGCAGATCGCCGTACATGCTCAGCTCGACCATCTTCGGGTCGATCATCAGCAGGCGGAGCGAACGGGGTGAGTGCCGGTAGATCAGGCTCGTGATCAGCGTGTTGATGCAGACGGACTTCCCGGACCCGGTCGTGCCCGCCACGAGCAGGTGCGGCATGCGGGCGAGGTCGGCCACGTACGGCCGGCCCGTAAGGTCTTTGCCGAGCGCGACCGGCAGCTGGCCGCGGGCGCGCTGGAAGGCGGGCGCCTCGAGGATCCGTCGCAGGTAGACGACTTCCGGCTCCGGGTTCGGCACTTCCACGCCGACTGCGCCCTTGCCTGGAATGGGTGCGACGATGCGGATGCTCGGCGCACGCAGCGCCAGCGCGAGATCTGCATCGAGCGCCGCAATGCGGTTGACCTTCACGCCCGGTGCCGGCACGACCTCGAACTGGGTGACCACCGGTCCGGTCGTCCGGCCCGCGATCGATCCTTCGACCTTGAACGTTTGCAGCGTGCGGATCAACACCTCGCCGAGCCGATCCAGCTCGCTGTCGCTCAGAGCGTTCGTGCTTTCCGGTGGAACGCTGAGCAGGTCCAGCGTGGGCAGGTCGCCAGACGTCGGATCTCCCGTGTCCTCGAGCACCGGCTCCCTGCGCGCGCGCTGCTTGCGCCCTCTGCCACGCACCGCGGCCGCCACGGCGGCAAGGCCGATGCCATTGCTCGAGCGGTCGGGCGCCGCCGCCGTTTCAGCGGGTTCCGGCTCCTCCACGATGGGTTCCGGCTCGGCCTCGACGGCGGTCGTCGTCGCCTCCCGCCGCTCCGCGTACCGTCGCCTGACCCACCGTACGGCGTGCGTGCCGCCCGTCGCGGCCGCGCCCGCGGGGTTCCAGCCGATCGTCGCGATGCTCAGTGCGACCAGCAGCACACCCAACAGGAACAGCGTCCCGATCCAGCCCAGCAAGCCGAGGAGTGGCAGCGCCAGTGTCACACCGATCCAGCCGGTCATTTCGCGCGGCAGCCGGGCCGATGTCGCAATCGTCGTGTCTGCGGCCCAGAGCGCGGCCAGCGCGGGCACGAGGACCATCAGCCCGGCGATGAGCGAACTCCAGCGGATCGACGCGGTCCGATCGAACCAGCCGAAACAGGTTGCGCCACCCAGGCCGAGCAGCGCGGGAACACCCAGCACGCCGGCCCCGAAAAGGGCAATGCCGCCCCGTGCGAAGCCGGCGCCGACGACACCCATGATGTTGCCTTGCGGGAATGCGCGGCCGGACCACCCGCCTCCGACCGGCAACAGGCTGAGCGTGGTAAACAGCGCCAATGCGAGCAATGCGACGCCGAGCAGCTGGCGTCGTTGGCCCGGCGTGAGCATCGCCATGATCGACCTACAGGGTCACACGACGCTCGCGCACGACCGGCACCTTGTCGTGTCGGTCCGCGCTCGCGCAGTACGCCACGTCCTCGGCTCGCCCCAGCTCGATGAGACGCCGGCCGGCAACCGTCTTGCGCAGCATCGACGGGAGCGACCGCTCGAACCGGCGCGACAACAGGATCGACGTGATGACGGCATCGCTCATACCTCGGCGCGGACGGTCTCCGACGAGACGCCGCACGATACTGCCGGCACAGACGGCGTCTTCCATGGCGAAGCGACCCTCCCGGCCCGCGCACAGGAACAGCAGATCCTGTTCGTCGTCGCGCAGCGCCTCGGCGACCGCGCCGGCATTCAGAAACGACGCGACCAGGCAACGCTCACCCGTTCCACCCAGGGCCACCGCGCGCGTGCCGTTCGTCGTCGTCATGACGAGCGTGCGACCCGACACGGTGTCGGGCGTGAACTCGAGCGGCGAATTCCCGAGCTGAAACCCCGGTATCGGCTTGGTGTCCCGCTCGCCACACAAAAGGGCGAGATCGCGCCCGATCTCCTGGGCCTTCGCGACCGCCGCCTCGACGGACTCGACCGGGACCACGGCCTGCGCGCCGTTGACGAGCGCCTCGAGAATCGTACTGGTCGCGCGGAGCACGTCGATGACGACGATCGTCCGATCGCCCGCGTTCCCACCCAACTCTGCCGGCGTGAACGCGACGTCGATGGTCACGCCGCCGGCCGGCGCGCCATGCGCCGCTCCACGAATTTCGTGTCCACGTTACCCGCGAGAAAGTCCGGGTCATTCATCAACTCGAGCAGGAACGGCGCGGTCGTGTGGATGCCCTGGATGACGAAGGACTCGAGGGCGAAACGCATCCGCGCGATCGACTCATCGCGCGACGCGCCGTACGTCAGCAGCTTCGCGACCAGCGAGTCGTAGTGGGGCGGAACCATATAGCCGGCGTATGCGTGCGTATCGAGACGCACGCCAGGCCCGCCCGGCGGATGGAACGTCGTGATCACGCCTGGGCTCGGGGCGAAATTGCGCGCCGGGTCCTCCGCATTGATCCGGCATTCGATCGCATGTCCACGCAGTCCGGCCTTCCACTCCTTGGGCAACGAGAGACGCTCCCCGGCGGCCACGCGAATTTGCTCTTTGACCAGGTCCACGCCCGTCACCAGCTCGGTAACCGGGTGCTCCACCTGGATCCGCGTGTTCATTTCCATGAAGTAGAAGGAGCCGTCCTGGTCGAGCAGAAACTCCACGGTTCCGGCGGACTCGTACCCGATGGACGCCGCCCCTTTCTTCGCTGCTTCACCCATGCGGGCGCGCAGCTCCGGCGTGAGCGCCGGCGACGGCGATTCTTCGATCAGCTTCTGGTGCCGTCGCTGGATCGAGCATTCGCGCTCGCCCAGATGCTCGATGCGGCCATGTCCATCGCCGATGACCTGGATCTCGATGTGGCGCGGACGCGCCAGGTATTTCTCGAGGTAGACGGACGGATCGCTGAACGCGGCACGCGCTTCGTTCTGCGCCATCTGCAATTGCGCGGCGAAGACATCGGCGTCCTGGGCAACGCGCATGCCTTTGCCGCCACCGCCCGCTGCGGCCTTGATCAGGACGGGGAAGCCGATCTCTCGCGCGATCTCGAGGGCCGAGCCTGCATCCTCGATCGCGCCTTCGCTGCCCGGTACCGTCGGCACGCCGATCGCGGCCATGGTGCGTCGCGCGACGGCTTTGTCGCCCATGATCCGGATATGTTCCGCACTCGGTCCGATGAAGACGATATCGGAACGCTCGCAGATCTCGGCGAACTCGGCGTTCTCGGCCAGAAACCCGTAACCTGGATGGATCGCCTCCGCACCGGTCACTTCCGCAGCCGCGATGATGCGGGGAATGTTCAGGTAGCTGTCTCGCGCGGGAGGAGGGCCGATGCAAACGTCTTCATCGGCGAATCGTACGTGCAGCGATTCACGGTCGGCTTCGCTGTAGACGGCGACCGTACGAATCCCGAGCTCTTTGCAAGCGCGCACGATCCGCAGCGCGATCTCGCCGCGGTTGGCGATCAGGACCTTGCGAAACATGGCGTCGCGGCTATGACGGGCGTGCGAATATCACGCGCATCACGCCGGGCTGGTCGGCTCGATACGAAAGAGCACCTGGCCGTACTCGACCGGATCGGCGTTTTCCGCGAGAACGGCCCGGACCACGCCTTCTACGTCCGATTCCAGCTCGTTCATCAGCTTCATGGCCTCGAGAATGCACAGCGTCTGGCCTTTCGAGACGTGGCTGCCGATTTCCACGTACGGCGGCGCTTCCGGTGCGGGCGCCCGGTAGAACGTACCCACCATCGGCGACTTGATCTCGATCAGATTCGACTTCGGCGGCGGCTCCGCCGCGACGACCGGCGCAGAATCCGGATTCGGCGCCGCTCCGGTTGCAGGCTGCGACGCCGCGGACGCGACGGGCGCCATCGACGCCGCGGCGACGACTGGCGTGGGCGTCTTCGAAATGCGGATCTTCGTCCCGGCGCGGTTGATCTCCAGCGTGTCGATCCCGCTGCCATCGACGGCCTCGATCAGGCCGCGAACGAAGTCCAGATCGATCATCCCCGACATGGACACGCCACTGCCCAGGCCTCCGTTCGTCCGCTCGACCTCCGCGTCGGCGGGAACGGGTCGGCTCGGCGTGCTGCGCTCCTCCGCTCTTGCGGCCATCCGTTACTCCTTGGTTGCGCGACGTCCGCCGTGTGTCGCTCAGGCACGGAGCAGCCCGACCAGGCCCCGAAGGCCCAGCTCGTAACTCGCCGGCCCGAACCCGACCACGACCCCGGCGGCACGTGGCGCCAGCAGCGACCGCCGTCGGAACGATTCCCGCGCGTGAAGGTTCGAGATATGGACCTCCACGAACGGCCGGCCCATCCCGACGAGCGCGTCGAGCAGCGCGACGCTCGTGTGTGTATAGCCCCCGGCATTGACCACGAAGCCGGACACCCGCTCCGCGGCCTGCTGCACGAAATCGATTAACGCCCCTTCGCCGTTCGCCTGGTGGATCTCCAGCTCGACACCCAGTTCCTGCCCAACGGCGCGAAGCCGGTCATCGATCTCAGCGAGTGTCGTCCGGCCGTACACGTCGGGCTCGCGCCGACCCAACAAGTTCAGGTTCGGGCCGTGCAGGACCCCGACCCTCACTTCTTCAGGCTCTTCAACCAGGTCCGGAACATCTCGAGGTCCGGGTCCGACTCCGTGGTCGGACCATCGCCCCGCGACGGCTCTCCGCCTTCTCCGCCACGACCTGGCTCGGTGCCGAACCACTCTTCGAACGCGGCTTCGACGGCACCGGCGTCCAACTCCAACTCCGGCACGTCCTCGTCCACCGCGCTCGCATCGCTCAACTCGAGCACCGCTTCCCGGTCGGCCGGCGGCGGCGTGCCCGGCCGCCAGTCCAGCAGCGACCGAAAATAATCGCCCGCCGTGGCGCCGGCGGTCCCCTCCTCGCTTGCCGAGTCCGCCCATGCATACGGGGTCTCCTCGGCGCCCGCAACTCCGTCCACGCCGGTCCACGCCGACTCGACCGACTCCATCCACGCATCGTCCTCGGCCTCCGCCGCGTCCTCGACGTCCTCTTCCGCCGCGGACGGCGGGACCGCCTCGGTGACCGGCCGCAGCGGCGACGCGGCGGCCCGACGCAGCGACTCGACGTCGCGAAGTCGCTCCTTCAGCCGCTCGTCCTCGGGGACCTGCTCCAGGAGTTGGTGGTAGACATCGATCGCCCGGTCATAGAAGCCCTGACGGGCATACAGCTCTGCCATCGTCGCGGTCACGACCTCACCCGCCTTCCCGGCCGCCGGCGCTTCCGCGTCGGCCTCCTCGTCGTCCAGCTCAGCCATTTCCAGGGACTCGGTCTCTTCCACCGCCGCGCCCCAGGTCCGAACCTCCTCCACGACCTCGCTCGACTCGATCCCTTCGACCGGGAGGCCCCACGTGTGGACCTCCTCCACCTCGGCCTCACCGGCAGGCGCGTCGATCGATTCCGACACCGGCGGCTCCGACCCCCAAGCGACCTCCGCGCGGCGTTCGACCGAGGCCCACTCCGCATCATCGCCCGCCTCTTCCGGCGTCTCGCTCACGACCTCGCGCGATTCGTCGTCCGGCCGCTCGGTCCCCGTCTCTTCCCAGCCGAACCCCGAAAAGAAATTTCCGGGAGCCTCGCCGGCCACGACGTCAACATCGGATTCGTCGGTCTCCAACGTGGGGAAGGCGGGCAGAGCCGGCTCCTCTTCCATCTCCGTCTCCGACTCCCATGCCGCGCTGATGGCGCCGAATGCCTGCTGCATTTCCTCGGGCGTTTGTTCCGTCGGAGGTTCGTCGCCGGTGAGTTGGAACGGCGTGATGTCCTCAGACGTTTCGACTCGCGCCACCCATGGGGACGGCCCTTCCGCAACTTCAGCCGGCTCCTCTTCGTCGGCCGCGCCGAGGTCGGCCGTCTCGACCGGCTCCGCCTCCGTATCGCTCGCGAGCTGTGAGACGGGCTCCGGATGGACGGGCTCGGCCGTGGGCACCGGTTCCGGCTCGGGCTCGGCGGCCTTGGCCGCGATCTCCGCCTCGAGCCGGGCCACCGTCCGGCGGAGCGGCTCGTCACCGGGATCCAGGGCCATGAGATCGCGGTAATAGCCAACCGCCGCGGCGAGTTCGCCGGACTTCTCGGCTAGGTCACCGAGCGAGCGCAGGGCGACGAGGTTGTGACGATCGAGCTCGAGAACCCGGCGGAAGGCGGACCCGGCACCCTCGGTCTCGCCCAGGTCCATGAGCACGCGGCCGAGCACGACGTGCGCGCTGGAGTAGTCGGAATGGCGGCGCAGCCCGTCTTCGAGGATCTCGCGGGCCCGGCTCAGCTCACCTGCCCGCCGGTACGCTTCGGCGAGGTGGGTGAATACGCGGCCCTCCGGGTGGGCGGCGTAAAGCGCTTCGAGCTTGGCGATCTCCTCGCGGTGGGCTTCGGCCATCCAGTTCTCCAGAGCGGCAGTGGTCCGGGCGGGAGTGCGGGGCGCCAAAAGGTAGACATCGCCGGTTCGGCGTGTCAACGCGTCGGCGCGCGTTTATCGTCCGCCCAAGTGCCCGTCGGCGTTGAAACTACAGTCATGCGGGCTTAACTTTCAATGCTTGTGGCCCGCCCGATTCAAGGCTCTTCAGGGGGAGCGACCGTTCCATGATGCGGCAGATGCGAGAGAACACGAAATGGATCATGCTGATTACGGCATTGGCCTTCGTGGCTCTCATGGTGTTCGAGTGGGGAATGGACCTGACCGGTCGATCGAGCGCGCAATTCAGTGGCGGTGAGATCGGCCGCGTCAACGGCCAGGCCATCACCTACGAAGAGTACTACGCGGTTTATCGCAATCTCTACGATCAGCAAACGCGGGCGATGGCGGGTCTGCCCGTCAGCAATGCGTTGAATCGGCAGATCGAGGATGCGGCGTTCAATCAGGTCGTCCTGCAGAAGTTGATCGACCAGGAGCTGCGGCGGCGCGGCCTGCGCGCGTCGGAGAACGAGATTCGCCAGGCCGCCCGGTTCCTGCCGCCGCCCGAGATCATGCAGGACACGACGTTCTGGACGGACGGCCAATTCGACCTCGAGAAGTACCACGCCTTCCTGGCATCGCCGATGCTGGATCCGGAGAGCCTGCTCCGCTTGGAGAGCTATTACCGCGAGACCATCCCTCGCAGCAAGCTCTTCTACCTGACGACGGCGGGCACCTTCGCATCCGACAACGAGCTGTGGCGGATGTGGCGAGACACGCGCGACGCCGTCTCCGTGCGATACCTCGCGTTCGATCCGGCGACCGTGGTTCCCGAGGAAGGCATCACCGTATCGGATGCCGAGGTCGCCCAGTACTATCGCGCGCACCGCGCCGACTTCATCCGGCCCGCGCGTGCGAAGGTCAAATACGTAACGATCGACCGGACGCCGACGGCGCAGGACTCGGTCGCCTCTCGTGCTCGCGCGCAGTCGATTTACGACGAGATCGCGGGTGGAGCGGACTTCGCCGGAGTCGCGACTGCGGAGTCGGCGGACAGCGTCTCTGCGCGCGACGGCGGCCGGATGGAGATCACGCGCGGCACGACGGTCGCCGCGTTCGACTCGGTCGTGTTCGCGGCACCGGTCGGTCGCCTGATCCCGCCCGTGCAGACGCCGTTCGGCCTGCACGTGATCAGGGTCGAGTCACGCTCGGGCGATGAGGCGGTCGTGCGTCACGTGCTGGTGCCGATCGAGCGTACGCTGGAAAGCGAGAACCGGTTGTTCGATCGAGCCGATTCGCTGGAAGCGCTCGCCGAGACCGTGAAGCTCGACGAGATCGGAAGGCGCCTCGGCCTGGAGGTTCTCGAAGCCGAGCTCGTCCCGGGCCTCACGGTGCTGCCGGGGATCTCGCAGGTCGAGGACGGCGAAGACTGGGTCTTCAACGACGCGACGGTCGGTGAGGTCAGCGAGTTGTTCGAGACGCCGAGCTCGTACTACGCGATGGAACTGATCGAGCGTGAGCCGGAGCGCACGTTGACGCAGGAGGAAGCGGCGTCCACGATTCGTCAGGCGGTGCGCGCGGAGAAGCGAATCGAGCGGACGCGTGAGCGTGCCCGCGAGGCGCTCGAGCGGCTGCGCGCAGGCACGCCCATGGAAGAGGTCGCGAATGCATTCGGCGCCGAGGTCGGGGAAGCGGGCCCGTTCACACGCAGCGATTTCGTACCCGGCCTGGGTCGCTTCTCGCCGGCCGTCGGCACGGCGTTCGGCCTGAAGCCCGGCGAGTACAGCGGCGCGGTCGTCTCGGACCGTCGCGTCTTCATCCTGCGACTCGAGAGTCGCGCGGACGCGGACCGCGCCGCTTGGGAGCAGCAGAAGGAGACGCAGCGCCTGCGGGTCCACCAGGCCGTCGCACAGAACCGGTGGCAGCAGTTCCTGGACGCGCTGCGCGCGAATGCGGACGTCGTCGACAATCGCGATGTCGTGTTGACGAACACACCAGCCACCGCGGCGTTCTAGGGACGGGCTCCGACAGGCTGGAAAGCCGAGCGGCCCGGCGGACAGGATCCGCCGGGCCGCTC
>JBFJPA010000140.1:0-9621 GCA_041617355.1 Longimicrobiales bacterium | reverse complement strand
GCCACAGTGCCGCGCAGGGCCAGCGTACCGCCGAAGGCATCGCGACGGGAGGCCTCCGTTGCGGTGATCTTGCTCGCGCCCGTGAAGCCCGTCGCCCGATTCAAGTCGAACGCGTAGGCGGCGCCAGCGCCGCCGGCGTTGGGCGCGCCGACCCAAACCTGCGTCGGCTCGATGGCGAGGGCCGCGCCGAAGCCGGACTGGCGCGAGCCATCGAAGGCGACGAGGCGGCCCTGCTCGACCCACTCGCCTTGTTCGTTGCGCGCGAATCCGTAGACGGCCCCGTAGCCGCCCGCGCCCGGCGCGCCGGCGAGAGCCATGTTGTCCAGGACGGCCAGGCTGGCGCCGAAGTTCTCGTTGGCCTGCAGACCGCGCGCGGCGAACTGGCCGGCATCGGTCCAGGAGCCATTGGCGAACTCGAAGACATAGACGTTGCCGGCCCGCTGGTTGCGGCCCGGCGCGCCGACGAGCAGACGGGTGCCGCTCAGTGAGACGGCCGCACCGAACGCGTCGCCCGCCTGCAGATCCGCAGGTGCCAGCCGAGCCTGCTGCGTCCAGCCGTTGGCCGAGCGCGCGAACACGTAGACCGCACCGATCCGGTTATTCGCGCCGGGTGCGCTGACCACGGCACGATCGCCCGCGAGCGAAATGGACGCGCCGAAAAGATCGGCTGCCGTGACATCGCTCGCCGTCATGCGCGCCGCGTGCTGCCAGCCGCCGGCCGCCGCGCGGTTGTAGACGTGCACCGCGCCGACCTGACCCGGAGCGAGTTGGGAGACGAGCAGGGTGTTGCCGTCGAGCGCGACCGCCGCGCCGAACGCGTCGCCGGCCTCCGCATTCGGGGCCTTGATCTGTGCGCGCTCCGTCCAGCCCGTGCCGGTCCGGCCGTACACGTAGACGATGCCCGGTCGCAGGTTGTTGCGGGCTTCGCCGACGAACACGGTTTCGTCGCCGACCGCGAGGGCAGCGCCGAAGCCGGCGCGCAGTGCGCCATCGACGCTCCCCGAAGGCCAGCTCTGCGCGGCCGTCGGCGCGGCGGCGATGGCCATGCCGAGCGCCGCCACGACGGCTGTGCCGAATCCCATCTTCATGTCGTATCCTCTCCGGTTCCAGGAAATGCCGCACCCAATGACACCGACGGCCTCGGTCCGGTTCCGGATTCGGGGCCACGCGAAGCGGGAAGAATAGCCTCAAGTCGGGCGCGTGCAACGGGATGTGGGATAGGCCCCGGCTCCCCTGGGACGGGGGCGCGCGGCTGCCGCCGGCGGGCCACCCCGAAACGGCCTTGCCGCTCGCGGGCCCGAAGCACTGCCGCAGAGCTTTTCTTCATTGACGGTACCCACTTCGACATCGATCCTTCGGGCCATGGAAAACGAAGCCGTACCGAAAGTACCGGGCGCGCGGGCCTGGCTGACGGGCCTGCTGGCCGGCGTGGCCTACGGTCTCGGCGTGCGCCTGTTCTTCGGTCTGGATTCCGAAGACTCCGGCTTCTGGGTCATGACGTTCAGCTTCGTTTTCCTCGTCCCGTTCGGGATCGGCATGCTGAGTGTGCGACCCTTCGCGCGGCCGACCTGGGTGCGCCGTCTCGTCTGGCCGTGGGCGCCTGCCACGCTCTCCGTCGCGATCGCCTGGATGACCGGCGCCGAGGGCGCGATCTGCGTCGTCATCGGACTGCCCGTGATTCTCGTGATGGCGTCGCTGGGCGGCTTGATCGGCGGGTTTGGCCTGTCGCGATCGACGACCGGCGCGACCGCCGTCCTGCTGCTGCCGCTGGCAGGGATCCCGATCGAGGGGCTCCTGCTACCGCCCACGGCTCGGGACCGGGACGTCCGATCGGTGATCGACGTGCGTGCGACGCCGGAGCGCGTCTGGCAGGAGATCGAAAGCGTGCGCACGATCGAGCGGCACGAACGCCGACCCGCGCTCTACACGGCGATCGGGTTTCCGCCGCCGCTCAGCGCGACGCTCACCGGCGAAGGCGTCGGCGCGATCCGGCACGCACGTTTTGGCGGCGGCGTCCTGTTCATCGAGACGATCACGGAATGGGAAACGAACCACGTCCTGGCGTTCGCGATCGATGCTCAGACCGATTCGATCCCACCCGCGACGCTGGATCCGCACGTCACCATCGGCGGCCCCTTCTTCGACGTCCTGTCCGGCCGATACGAGATCGAGCCGAGCGCCGGCGGTGTACGTCTCGTATTGACGAGCCGTCACCGGCTCGCGACCCGCTACAATTTCTACTCCGGGATCTGGACGGACGCCATCATGAGTAGCATCCAGCGCAACATCCTTCGCGTCGTCAAAGCGCGGGCGGAGACGACGACGTGAAGGCGAGCCTGCGTGCGTGGCCTTGCACACTCGTCGTCCTCCTCGCTCCACTGTGCGCGTCCGCGCAACAGGCCGTGCCCGTCGATACGACCGGTCTCGGATCGGGAGCCGGCGCGACGATGCACATGCTCTACGAGCGCACGATCTTCCGCGTCGATGTACTGGACCTCACGTTGCGTTTCGGTCCCGAAGCCGCGCAGCGCCTTTCGGACGTGCTGTCGAGCTCCGACGGCCGGCGGTCCGACGATGCGCTGGCGAACACGGCACTGGACGCACGACAGGTGCTGGCCCGTGTCGTTTTTCGACGGGACGTCCGCCTCGGCCAGTTTCTCGACGGTCTGGAATCGAATCTGCGCGCGGCGCGCTCTGCGGGGATTGTCAGCGCCGGTGAATTCGACACGATCATGCGGGACGTGCGCGCGCAATACGAACCGCTGAGGGAGCGGGGGTTCCGGGACCGCGACACGATGTGGTATCGCGTGCGCGGCGACTCGCTACACGTCGTCGTACAATCCGCGGATGGCGCGATCTTGCTGGATGAGCGTGTGATCGGGCCGGAGCGGCGCCGGTCGGTGTTGGGCGGGTACCTCGCCCCTGGCTCCGACTTCCGAAAGGGACTTCTCGAGTCCATTCAGCGGGCGAGCTGAGCGAGCCGGCCCGACCGTGTCGACACGGTCAGCGTCGATGCCGCGACAGGAACCGCCAGGCTTCGGCGGCGGCATTGACCAGCGTGGTCGGCGGGCCGATCAGCTCCTCGCGGAGCCCGATGTCGGGGTTGCCCGGCCAGCCATGTCCGGAGCCGCGCAGTTGCCAGTGCTCGACGCTCGCCCCACTGCACCTCCACACCAGACGCAGGGCGCTCTGCCCCGCGTCCGGCGTACCGCTCGCGCCCCGTCGCGTCTCCGCCGTGTCCGCACCCGTCGCGCAACCATTGCGCTGCCGCCAGCGCTGTAATGCGGCTTCCACGGGCTGATGATCGACGCGGCGATTCGTGCCCGGAAATGGAGGGCCCAATCCTCCTTCGTACAGCGCACGCGGATCATCCAGGCTGTGGATGTGCAGCACGGGGACGGGACGTGACGGCGCGAAGTTCGGCAGATCCATCGCGCCCGCGACCGGCACGATGGCCGCGATGCGATCGGCTCGCTCCGCCGCGAGCCGGTAGGCCATCATCGAACCGTTCGAATGACCAGTCGCGTAGATGCGCCGCGGATCGATGGTGACGCGGCGGGAGATCTCGTCGATGAGCGCGATCGCGAAACCGACATCATCGATTCCGTTGTCGAGCGCCCAGCCGCAACAGTTCGCGCCCGCATTCCACGTCAGTAGCAGTCGCGGCAGGATCCCCGATCCGAACGGATACGCGACGACGAACCCCTCCCGCTCGGCGAGCGCGTCGAGCCCCGCGTAGTCCCGGAACCCGCTGGCCTCGCCGCCGCCGCCATGAAAGGCGAGGAGCAAGGGCAGCGCGCGTGCCGAACGTGCGGTCGCTGGCACGTGCACGAGCGACGCTCGGTTGCGGCCTCCATGCCGGAGCGTGATCTCGTGATCACCCGGCGCGAGCCGGCCGCCGCTCCCGTCCGTCGGACCATCGCCACGGCCCAACCCGCAGCCGGCCGCGAGCACCATCCACGTCAGCGTCCGCAGCGGTCTCGTTCTCATCACCGTTCCCCCGATCCGGCGGGCGGTGGCTCGGCGGTGCCGCCGCGCCGTATGTTCGCTGCTGGCTCCCGTCCGAAGGAGGTCGCCTTGCCCTCGCTCCGCACCATTCCAATCCTCGCCTTCTTCTTCATGATCGGCACCGCGCCGGCCGCTCTTCGTGCGCAGACCACGGAAAGCCTCCGCATCGCCGGTCTGGAGCGTCCCGTCGAGATCCTCAAGGATCGCTGGGGCGTGTCCCATATCTATGCGGAAACGGAGGCCGACCTCTTCTTCGCTCAGGGCTGGAACGCGGCGCGCGACCGGCTCTTTCAGTTCGAGCTCTGGCGGCGTCAGGCGACCGGCACGCTCGCCGAGGTGATCGGCGAGGACGGGATCGATCGCGACATCGCGGCCCGCCTGTTCCGATTCCGCGGTGACATGCGCACCGAATTGAACCACTACCATCCGCGCGGCGAGCTCATCATCCCCGCCTTCGTGCGCGGCGTCAATGCGTACATCGCGGAGGCCCGAAAGAACCCAGCCGCCCTGCCCATCGAATTCCGACTGCTCGGCTGGCTGCCAGAGCCGTGGACACCCGAAGTCGTCATTTCGCGTCACGCCGGCCTCGTCTCCAACGTGACACAGGAGCTCCGGCTCGGCCGCGCCGTGGCCGCCCTCGGCGCCGACGTCGTAAAAGCGCACCAGCACTTCCATCCCGGCGAGCCAGACATCCGTCTCGATCCGTCGATCGATGCAACGGCACTCGAACCGGACATTCTCCGGTTCTACAACCTGTACAAGAGCAGTGTTCGTTTTCGGCCCGAGCACCTGGTCGCGGGTCGGCGGGACGGCGGAGGCGACGCGTCGTTCCGTTTCACTACGTCGGCCGACCTCTCCCCTTTCCGCCTCGAAATCGAGCTGCCCGGCATCGGGTCCAACAACTGGGTCGTGCGCGGCGAATTGACCAGCACTGGCAAGCCGTTCATGGCGAACGATCCACACCGCGCACAGGCCGCGCCTTCGCTGCGTTACCTCGTGCACCTCGTCGGACCGGGCTGGAACGTCATCGGCGGCGGGGAGCCGACGATCCCCGGTGTGTCGATCGGCCACAACGAGCACGGCGCCTGGGGCCTCACCGTCTTCGGCATCGACTCCGAGGATCTGTACGTGTACCGCACCAATCCTGCGAACCCGCGCGAGTACCGGTATGGCGATGGGTGGGAAGCGATGCGCGTGGAGCGCGAGCGGATCGGCGTGAAGGGTCGGGAATCGTTGGAGGTGCAACTGCGCTTCACACGACACGGTCCGGTCCTGTACGAAGACACGGTCCGACACCTCGCGTATGCGCTGCGTGCGGCGTGGCTGGATGTCGGATCCGCACCGTACCTGGCGAGCTTGCGCATGGACCAGGCGCGGACCTGGGAGGAGTTCCGGGAGGCGTGCAGCTGGTCGCGGCTGCCGGGTGAGAACATGGTGTGGGCGGACACGGCCGGTAACATCGGCTGGCAGGCGGTCGGTGTGGCGCCGCTGCGTTCGTGGACGGGCCTGGTGCCGGTGCCCGGCGATGGACGGTTCGAGTGGGAAGGATATCTGCCGATTCCGGACCTGCCCCACGTGTCGAATCCGGCGCAGGGGTTCTGGGCGACGGCGAACGAGAACCAGGTCGACGACCGGTACGCGCATCGCCGCGCCATCGCGTGGACGTGGTCGGACCCGTTTCGGGGTGACCGCATCGATGAAGTGCTCGGGTCCGGTCGGAAGTTCACGTTGATGGACATGATGCAGCTTCAGCACGACGAGTTGTCGATTCCAGCGCGCACGCTGGTGCCGCTGCTCGCGCCTCTGCGCATCGAGGATGCGCGCGTGCGCTCGGCGCGCGACCGACTGCTCGCGTGGAACTGGGTGTTGGATCGAGGCTCGATCGCGGCGGGCATTTACGTCGCCTGGGAGCGTCGGCTGAGCGATGAGACGCGCGATGCGGTCGTGCCCGCTCCGGTCCGCGAGGCCGTCGGCTCGATTCCACTCACGCTGATCCTCGATTGGCTATTGACTCCGGACGGACGGTTCGGGCCGGACCCGATCGCGGGACGGGATTCCGTCCTGGTGCGAGCGTTGCGCGGCGCACTGGCGGACCTCGAACGAAAGCTGGGCACCGCCGAATCGAGCTGGACGTACGGTCAGCCCCGGTACAAGCATGCGCTCCTGCGGCACCCGCTTTCGGATGCCGTCGCCGATTCGTTGCGATCGCGGCTGGAGGTCGGGCCGGCGCCGCGCGGCGGCTACGGCTACACCGTGAATTCGACGGGCAGCGGCGACAACCAGACCTCGGGGGCGTCGTTCCGAATCATCGCGGATCTCGCCGGTTGGGATCGAAGTGTGGCGACGAACACACCGGGTCAGGGAGGCGATCCGGCCGATGCGCATTATCGCGACCTGTTCGCGTTGTGGGCGGAGAACCGGTATTTCCCGTTGCTCTATTCACGACCACGCGTGGAGGGTGTCACGGAGCGGGCGACGACGCTGGTTCCCGTGCGTTGATTGGGCCGTGCGACGAAGCCGTCGCGCGTGAGTTCCCCGAGGTCCCGCTACAGGAGCAGTGAGCATGCCCCGCATCGATCGCCCGAGCGGTCTGCGCCTCGACTTCCCATCCCATCTGGAGCCCCTCGCGAGCGAGCCCACCGAAGCCCCCCGCCGCGGCGGCCTGCGCGGCGGCGGTCGACGCTTCACCGCGAAGCCGATACCGCCAGCGGAAGAAGCCGGCGATGATGCGCTGATCGGGGCCCTCGCCCCGCACGGCCTGGAGGTCGCCGCACAGGAAGACCTGGCTCCCGTGCGGGCGGCCGGGACGCGACGCGGAGGCACGACGGCCGGCGACATCACGCTCGCGTATCCCGTGGCGTCCGGCGAGGACGCGGTCGTGTTGACCGAGCAGGACGGCGTGTATGCGTGGAGCTTTCCCGACGCGGGTGTGGCGGCCGGAGAGGGACGGACACGAGGAACGCGCACACCATCGCGTGAGCGTTCGTTTCTCGTCGCACTGCCGGAGGGTCCGGCCGAGTCGCAGCAGCCGCGCACGCGCGGTTTCATCGGCGATGCCGTACTGGGCCGCGTCCGCATGTACGTGCTGAAGTTCGCGGCGAGGGCCGTGACCGGCCGCGTCGTGGACCACCTGGAGCGCAACGTGAAGGCCGGTCCCGTCCACATCACGCAGGCCGACCCGTCGAAGTGGGTGAGCGCCACGATGGGTGCGGCCTTCGACCTGCCACGCGACCGGCCCGCGCGCTTGCTGCTGCTCGTGCACGGCACGTTCAGCAGCACGGCCGGCGCGTACGGCGCACTCGGCGCGTTCCCGTGGGGGCAGGCACTGCTCGAGCGCGCCAAGACGGCCTATGACGCCGTGCTCGGCTTCGATCACCGCACGCTCGGCCAGGATCCGAAGGCCAACGCGGAGGATCTGCTCGCCTTCCTGCGTGCGCTCGACCTCGCGCACCCGCCGCGCATCGATGTCGTGACACACAGCCGTGGCGGCCTCGTCTATCGCAGTCTCGCCGAGCTCGTCCTGCCGGGGGTGGCGGAGTCGTTGCGGCCGCGTTTCGGGTCGGTCGTCTTCACGGGAGTGCCCAACGCGGGCACGACGCTGGCCGATCCGGACCGGTGGCGCGACTTCATCGATCTCTATACGAACATCGCGGTCGGCGCATGCCGCGTCATCGGCAAGCTGCCTCAGGCTCACGTCGTCGCGAAGATCCTGTCGGAAGCGATCCAGGGGATGAGCGGGCTCGTGAAGGCGCTCGCGGAGCAAGCACTCGAGTCCGGCGATGTGCCGGGGCTCGCGGCCATGCGGCCCGGCGGCGACTTCATCCGCCTGCTCAACCGCAGGCAGGCCGGCCAGCCGCGACCGGACACGACGTTCTACTGCGCCGTCACGTCGGAGTTCACGGCCTACACGAAAGATCCGCACCAGCCGCCGGAGCTGCCTCGCCGCTTGCTGATGGGCCTCGTCGATCGCGTCGCGGATCGAGTTCTCGGCGAAGCGAACGACCTCGTCGTGAACACGGCGTCGATGACCGCGATTGATGGCGGCGGCGCGTTCATCAAGGACCACCTGCACTTCGAACGTACGCCTCACATCTACCACACGAACTACTTCGGCCGGCCCGAGGTCGTGGACGCGCTGGGCCGCTGGCTCGACCTGGAACGGCCAGCCATCGCTGTCGAAGCAGCGCCCACGGCCGGCAGCCGGATGCGCCTGCCCGCGAACGTGAACACGAACGTCGTCGTAGCGACCAGCGACACGACCGTCGACGAGCTGCGCGACCTGACGGCGGACGATCCGGATTTCGTGATCGTGCGCAGGCCGTGGGAAGGACGCGTGTTGAGCTACGCGTACTGGCGTCGTGACGCGGAGCTCCAGATCGCAGACCGCGACGTCGACGAGACCTTGCTCGACGCATTGAACATGCATGAGTGGCAGGCGTCCGCGGAGGTCGGTGTCGCTGAAGTGCAGGCCGCGCCCGCCGGCGGATCCGGTGCCACGTCCCACGTCGTCGTCGTCGAGGCTGGAAAGCCGGTCGGGGTGCTCGTGCCCGCCGACACCGCGCTGCCCGGGACCGACGCAGTCGTCGAGCAGGCGCTGCACGGCCGACGACAGGCCGGCCCGATCGCTCCGCCAGGGTTCGTCGGCACCGTCGATGCGCCGCCTTCGCCGGCCCCGGCGCCACGCGTGAAACGCGGGGGCCGGACCCGAGGCGCGTCACGCGGCGGCGCGGGGAGAGGAGTCCTCGGCGGACAACAGCAGCAGCAACAGCAGCAGCAGCAAGGGACAGCCCGGCGGACCCGCCGGACACGGGGTGGCTCGCGAAGCGCGCCCTCACCGGCGGAGGCGGCCGCCGCGCGTGCATTGTGTCACTTTCAGGCCGAGATGGATGACGCGGTCGCGGTGGACACGACCGCGACGCTGGCCGTCATGATCTCGAGGGACGCGATCGCGCCGGCGGCGGGGCGTGCGACGGCCACGTCGAGCGGCTCGGCGGCGCTCGACCGGCCGCTCGTGCTCGACATCCGGCCACGCAAGAATTTCGAGGTGCAGGGTCCGAGCCGTGTCGAAGTCCCCGTGCCGGGTCCGGGCGAGCTCGTCGAGTGGTTCTTCGACGTGCGTGCGACGGACGCGGGTCCGGGCGAAGTGTGGGTCACGGTTCGACAGGGTCCGGAGCAGATCGCGCTGTTGCGTCTGTCCGTTGTCGTCACGGAGGCGCCGCCGTCGGCGCGCGGAGCGGCGCGCGCGGAGACGTCGGCCCGCGAGTCGAAGCCGGATGCACAGCCGCTGCGGCAGCTGCGCATCTTCGAGCGGGACAACGGCACGCAGATCTCGCACGAGTACGAGCTGCAGATCCCCGGCGTCGTATTCGAGACGTACCGGTCGGCGCCGATGACGGCCGAGCGGCGCGAGTATGTCGACGCGATCTATCGCGAGATCGAGAACCGCTGGCTCACGAGCGACGAGGATGTCGACGAATTCGTCGAAGAGCTGCGCGCAATGGGCGCCGACCTCTTCGGCCAGCTCTTTCCGCACGAGCTGCAACGCGTGCTCTGGCAGCACCGCCAGCACATCCAGAGCATCCAGGTGATCTCGACCGAGCCGTTCATCCCCTG
>JBFJPA010000139.1:0-9623 GCA_041617355.1 Longimicrobiales bacterium | reverse complement strand
TGCTGGTGTTCGGAGTTGCACCTGCGCGCCAGGTCGGGCGCACCTCACCCATGGCTGGATTGCGAGGCTCGCAAGGCACGGTCTCCACGCCCGGCGTTGAGCGAGTGCGTCGTACGCTGGTCGTCGCGGAAGTCGCGCTCGCTGTCGCGCTCGTGGTGGGCGCGACGGCCACGGCGCGTGCCCTGCTCCGATTGTCGAGCGCGGACCTGGGCTTCGCGACGGATGGGCTCGCCGTCGTCCGCGTGTTGCCGCCCGCGCAGCGTTATGGCTCGGCGGAGGCGGCCGTTGCGCTCTACGACCGCCTCGCCGTCGAAATCGCTCGGGCCGACGGCGTCCGACAGGTCGCGCTCATCAACCACCTGCCGTTGAGCGGCACGTCCATGCCGACCGAGCTACACACGGTGCGCGTGCCCGGTCCGAACGAGCGCCCGTCGGCACTGTACCGCGCGATCTCCGCGAATTGGTTCGACCTGATGCAGATTCAACTCACACGGGGTCGCCCGCTGTTGGACGAAGAGGTGCGGACGCGCGCGCCGGTCGTTGTCGTCAACCAGGCGCTGGCGTCCCGCGAATGGCCTGGCCGCGATCCCGTCGGCGAGAGCATCACGATTCGCAAGGTTGCGCAGGGGCGCGCGGATTTCGGTGAGGAAGTGACGCTGACGGTTGTTGGCGTCGCGAGCGACACGCGCAGCTTCGGTCCCGAGCAGGTGGAACCGCCCGTCGTATATGTGCCGTACACGCTCGCCATCTGGCCGAACATCTTCGTGGTCGCACGCGGCGAAGAGTTCGCACCAGTGTTGGCCGTGCGAAACGCGATCCAGAGCGTGGACCCGGCCATACCGGTTGCCGGCCCGGGGTTCAGCAACCGCGTCCGGCCGATCGAGGATTACGCCGCCAACCTGCTCGCCGCGCGTCGCCTGAGCACGACGCTCCTGACTGGCTTCGCCCTGGTGGCGATCCTGCTCGCGGCGGTCGGCCTGTTCGGCGTGATCGCGTATCTGGTCGAGCAACGCCGCCGTGAGTTCGGCGTACGGGTCGCAATCGGCGCGTCGCGTGGGACCATCGTCACACTCGTGCTGCGACGCGCCGTTGCGCTCACGTTGGTCGGGCTGGCCGTCGGGTCCAGCGTCGCCTGGGCGCTCGGCCGCGTCTTCCGCGACTCACAACCGGACCTGGCGGCGCCGGTCTATTCGCCCTTCGTGGTGGCCACCGTCGTGTTCTTCGTCGCGACTCTCGCCGCGAGCGCACTCCCGGCGCTGCGCGCATCGCGCGTCGCGCCAGCCCGCATCCTCCGCGAGGACGGCTGAGGCCTACACCGGGAGATCGAGCGTGACGGCCGATCCCGCCGCCTCTTCCAGCAGCGCGACGATCTCGTCGAACGATGTGCGGCCCCTGTCACGCGCGTACCAGCCACGCAAGAGCGGATACCGTTCCGCCCTCGGCATCGCCTTCAGCTCGGACTGGAACCAGCGTTGCAGCGGCGTCGGCCGCGGGCCCCACCAGCCGCGCATGCCCCAGACATCGTCCAGTACGACGACGACCGGGATCGACCGCGTGCCCGATGTCAGGTGCGCGTTCATCAACTCGGGATTCGAATCTCGGCCCGTCACCCGCAGCTCGACGTTCGACGCACGCTCCGCGAGCGCCGCTATGGGCGGCAGCAGATTCACGGCATCGCCACACCAATCCTCCGACAACACGAGCAGACGCCAACGGCCGGGCACGCGCTCCAGCCGTTCCACAATGTCGTCAGGGACCTGTGCTCGTGCGTCAACCGCGTGCCAAAGCTCGGCGTGCTTCATTACCTTTGACAGCCAAGTCGGCCAGGATTCGGCCGACGCCCAATAACGCTCGTAATCGATCATCGCTTCCACTTCATGGCTCCGGATCGGTCGGCCCCGTTGCCGACTCGATCCACTCCACCAGATCACGAACTTCCGCACCATCGATCCAGTGGCCGATCGGATAGTCACGCGCCCGTAACTCCACACCCGTCACTGCCAGAGCTTCGCGTCCCGTCTCCGCCAGCACGAACGGGATCATCGCATCCTGGGTTCCGTGTCCCCAGAACGCGCGCACACCGCGCAACGCTCCAGCGGACGGCGCCGACCACGGATGGTCGGCCAGGAAGCCGCTCAGGTTCACGAGCATCGTCGAGCCCACGTCGGGTCGGTCGCCGAGGTGCCCCGCCGCACGGGCCAGCGCCCATGCCAACGAAAGCGTTCCTCCCTGCGAAAAGCCGCCCAACACCAGCCGACGCGCCTCCGCACCCACGAGCCCGGGGACTTCCTTCAGGAACGCGTCCAGCGCTTTCAGGCTCGATTCGAAACTCTCCGGCTCCGGCCGATTGCCGCCTAGAAAGCGATACCACGCCCACCCCGGTCCGTACCCCCACGGTGCCGCCGGAAACGGTGCCTCCGGCAGCACCAACGTCCACGTCGATGGCAGATAGGGTCTCAGCCCGAGTAGATCCCGACCGTCTGCGCCGCGGCCGTGCAACAAAACGAGCACCGGATTGCCTGGCTCCGGCGCCGCGGGCTTCACGACCTCATGCCGCAACATGCGGTCTCAGGCCTTCCGGGCGCGGCTACGCTTCGCCTTCCGCGGCGGTTTCGCCAGCTCCTCCGGCGCTTCCTGCGACAATGGTGCCAACTCCGCCGCCGCGTGACCCAGCTTGCGCAGGACACCGATCGCAGTGCGCTTTTCCGCTTTCGTGAGGGCCGACAGCGCGTGCTCGATCGCCTGCGCGTGGTCCGGGAAGACCGATGCGATGAACGCCTCGCCCTGTGGCGTCAGCGCTGCGTAGCGCGCCCGCCGGTCGCCCGGGCAGTCCCGGCGCTCCACCAGCCCCTCTTGTTCCAGCCGGTCCACGAGATAGGTCACCCCGCCACTCGAGACGAGGATCTTTCGCTGGAGCTCCCCGAGCAGCAGCGGCCCCTTGTGGTAGAGCGCCTCCAGGATCGCGAATTCGCCCGGCGACAGCCCGTGCCGGCCGATATCAGCCTCGGAGTGTCTGGCCACGGCGAAGAAAGACCGGGCGAGGACGGTCCAGAGTTTGAGCGCGGTGGCACGATCGTTGGTGGCCATATTCTCAGTGGTAAGATATCTACCCCGTCAAGGCCCTCGGCGCGACGACCCGTACGCCGCCGCCTTGACGCAGCGAGGAACGCGACGGAACGTGCGGCCGGGTTGAACCGTCCAAGGGGAAGATGGAGGTGGGAATGCGGCAGCGCACGGGGGTCGTGGCTGTAGTGGCTGGTTGGGTTGTGGTCGGCTGTAGCGGCGGGTCGGTTGCGCCGATCGACCCGACGGCCTACGAGCTGGTCGATCTGACGCACCCGTTCGACGGTCGCACGGTCTACTGGCCGACGTCTCCGGGCGGGTTCGTTCTGGACACGCTGTCGTACGGGATGACGGAAGGCGGCTGGTTCTATGCCGCGAACGCGTTGTCCACGCCGGAACACGGGGGCACGCACCTCGATGCGCCGATCCACTTTGCGGAGGGCCAGGCGGCGGCGGACGAGGTTCCCTTGGAGCGGCTGGTCGCTCCGGCCGTCGTGATCGACATCACGGCGCAGTCGGCGAACGACCCGGACTATCAGCTGACGCCGGAGGATATCGCGGCGTTCGAGGCGGAACACGGCAGGATCCTGACCGGCACGATCGTCCTGCTGCGGACCGGCTGGAGCCGGTATTGGCCGGATGTGCGCGCGTATCTCGGAGACGACACGCCGGGCGATGCTTCGAACCTGCATTTCCCGAGCTTCGGCGAAGCGGCGGCGCGGCTGCTGGTGGAGGAACGCGGCGTCGTCGCGCTGGGAGCGGACGTCGCATCCATCGATCCGGGCAACTCGCGGGAGTTCCCGGTGCATCGGATTGCGGGAGCGGCCGGCGTTCCGGGTCTGGAGAACCTCACCAGCCTGGATCGCTTGCCGCCCGCAGGTGCGCTCGTGGTCGCATTGCCGATGAAGATCGCGGGTGGGTCCGGCGGGCCGCTGCGCGCGATCGCGTTGGTTCCACGCTGAACGAGCGGAAGGGAGGCCGGGGTGCAAGAGCGGAGACGCGTTCCGACGGGAGCGCCGTGGGCGGCGACGGTGGGCTATTCGCGAGCGGTACGGGTGGGCGACCGGATCTGGGTGAGCGGCACGGCCGCCGTTCCGCCCGATGGCAGGGGCATCGCGCACCCCGGCGATCCGTATCTGCAGGCCAAGCGTTGCCTCGAGATCATCGGTGAGGCATTGCAGGAGGCGGGCGCATCGTTCGAGCACGTCGTCCGCACGCGCTTGTTCGTGCGACGGCCTGATGATTGGGCGGAGGTCGGCAAGGCACACGGCGAGGTGTTCGGCTCGATCCGGCCCGCGACGACCATGGTCTTCACCGGTTTCATCGATCCCGAGATGCTGGTCGAGATCGAGGCCGAAGCGGTGCTCTGATGGAGTATCGCCTGGAGCGGCGTCTGCTGGTGCCGCGTCCGCTCGAGGCCGTGTTCCCCTTCTTCGCCGACGCGCGGAACCTCGCACGGATCACACCACCCGGCCTCGGTTTCGAGATCATCGGCTCGAGTGATGGTGACGAAACCGTGCCGATCCGGATGCGTACGGGCCTGCGCATTCACTACCGCATTCGTCCGCTGGGCGTACCGCAGCGGTGGACGTCGGAGATCACGGTGTGGGAGCCGCCGCACCGATTCGTCGATGAGCAAGTCCGAGGACCGTACCGGCGCTGGGTACACGAACACACGTTTCGCGAGACGCGCGGCGGAACCGAGATCGCCGATCGCGTCGAATACGAGATGCCGTTCGGCCCGCTGGGCCGTCTGGCCCACGCCTTGCTCGTAAAGCGGCAGCTCGAGGAGATCTTCGCGTTCCGCGAGCGCGTTACGCGCCAGACGTTCGATCACACATAGTCCAGAACAGGGATTACAGGGAGGCAGGTCCTATGCGATTCCGTTCGAGGTTCGTCTTGCCGCTGCTGGCGGTATTCGCAGTCCCCGGTGCCGTGTTGGCTCAGCCGGCGTGGGATTCGCCGATTCTGGTGCCGCCCGGCGTCGACGAGGGGCTCGGCATCCTGATCATGGAGGCGCACGCGGGCGGCGTCGGCGCGCTGCTCACGTGGCGGGCCCCAGCGTGGAATTTCGGTATTCGCGCCGGCCTGGTGGATGGTGCCCGGGATGACATCGGCTTGATCGCCGGCATCGACGTGGGTGGTCAGCTGACCCGGTCGACGACGGAGTTCCCACTCGATATCGATTGGGTGTTCGGCGCGGGCCTCGGCGTGGATGATGGCGCACGGGTCAGTCTGCCACTCGGCCTCAGCATCGGCCACACGTTCCGCGGCGATGACGTGACGTTCCTGCCGTATGCGGGGCCGCGCGTCGTGCTGGACGCGTTCATCGGCGATGACGACCGGCATCGCGGCAACGACGATGTGCGCCTCGGCGTAGCCGTCGACCTCGGCCTGGACCTTCGGGTCACGCCCGGTTTCCTCATCCGCTTCGCGGCCACGGTCGGCGACCGGGAGGCCGTCGCGCTCGGCCTCGTCTTCTGAAGTGTCGGATCCGCGTCACTCCGCGCGCAACGAGCGCGCGGGGTCGACGCGGGTCGCCTGCCGGGCCGGCACCAGGCCGGCCACGATCGCGCCTGCCAGCAGCACCAGCGCGGCCGCCGCGTAGACGCGTACGTCGTGCGCACCGATCTCGAAGAGCAGGCTCGAGAGCAGCCGCGCCAGACCCCACGCCGCCCAGCCGCCGAACACGAGGCCGGCCGCCGTCGCTCCGATGCCGTCACGGGCGACCATGCGAACCAGCTGACGTGAATCCGCACCGAGTGCCATCCGCAGCCCGATCTCGGCGCGTCGCTCGGCGACCGACATCGCGACCACCGCCCAGATCCCTGCCGCCGCGAGCAATAGCGCCAGGGTCGCGTACAGGCCGAGCAGCGTGAGCACGATGCGGGTCTCGGACAACCAGACTCCACGCGCGGATTCCATCGTCCGGACCCGATCCACGATGATCGTTGGATCGACGGCTCGCACGGCGGTGCGGACGGCCGTGACTCGATCGAGCGGTTCGCCGGTCGTGCGGACGATCAGCGCACCGCCCGGCTCCGGCAGCTGGCGCGACGAGAAATAAGCCTCCGGCATCGGCTCGGCGTTGAGTCGGCCCTGCAGCACATCCCCGACCACGCCGATGACTTCTGCCTGCGCGTCGGTGGTGACGTCGGCCGTCACCGCGAGACGGCGGCCGACCACGTTCACGCCGCCGAAGATACGGCGTGCTGCACTTTCGTTCAGGACGACGACCGGTGGGCTCCCCGCGCGGTCATCGCGTCCGAACGTGCGTCCGTAGATCACCGGAATGCGTAGCGTCTCGAAGAATCGGTCGGGCGCGGAGTGGATGCCGATCGACACGCCTTCCAACTCTTCCTCGCGGCCATCGATGCCGCGGATTCCACCGATCCAGCAGTGTCCATTCAACGGCGCACAACCGATCGTGGCGCTCTGGACACCGGGCACCGAAGAGACCCGCGTGAGCACCTCGTCGATCAACGGCGCCGGGTTCTGCCACGACGGACTACTGCGTGACAGGGTGACAGACATGACGAGCAGGTTGGATGTTTCGAAGCCCGCATCGACTGCCCGCAGGCGCAACAGGGTACCGAGCATCAAGCCGGCGCCGACGAGCAGCGTCAGGGCCAGTCCCGTCTGCACCGCGACCAGGATCGACGTCGTCGCCGGTCCGCCGCGTCTGCGTGCGCGGCGTCGCGTCGCACCCGTCCCCTCTCGCAGCGCCTGCTGCACGCCGACGTTGGCACGACGGATCGCGGGAAGCAGTCCGAACAGCAAACCTGTGAGAAGCGAGACCCCGAACGCGAAGGCCAGCGCACCGCCGTCGAGTCGGAGTCCGTTCAGATCCATCGACTCGAGTGGAACCCCGCCCAACGGTCCGGACGGGCTGGTGAAGCGGTCGGGCCAGATCCCGCGCAGGCCCGCAACACCCCAGTACGCGATCGCGAGCGCGCCGGCGCCACCGGCCAGCGCCAGCAGCATGGATTCCGCCAGGGCCGCCCGCATAACGCGGAAGCGCCCTGCCCCGAGCGCGAGTCGGACGGCCGCGTCTCGGCTGAACCCGCGCGATCGTGCGAGCAGCAGCCCCGCCAGATTCGCACACGCGATCAGGAGCACCATCGCCGACGCCACCATCAGCACGAGCACAGCGGCACGCGACTCCGCATTCCTGCGCGCGTCGGCGAGCGGGCGCACCGCAATGCCGGGCTCGCCGATGACCTGATTCCCCTTCGATGGCACGGGGTACGTCTCGCCAATCGCCGTCGCGACCGTGGCCAGCCTCACCTCGGCACTCTTCGCCGTGAGGTCCGGCGCCAACCGCCCGATCGCCCACAGCCAGTGCGAATGCGGCGAGCTGAGCATGAACCGGGAGATCAGCCGGCCGCCTGTCGGAACGGGCACCCAGGCCCGCGCTCCGCCCGAAAGGCCCTCGAATCCGCGGGCCGCCACGCCGACCACCTGGACCGGTACGTCGTTGAGCGTGATCGTGCGGCCGATGACACCGGAGTCACCGCCGTACCGATCTTGCCAGAGACCGTGACCGAGAATGACGACGGCGGGAGCTTCCGGATCGTCCGTTTCTTCTCGCGTGAACGCGCGACCGAGGGCGGGCTGTGTCCTCAGCGTCTCGAAGTAGCCCGCCGTCACGACTTCCACCCCGAACCGCTGCGGGTCGCGGCCCTCGCCCGAAAGCGTCAACGTTCTCGTCCCGTACGCGGCGACGCTCTCCAGAGCGGCCGGCGCGCCCTCCTCCAACACCCCGTACTTGGCCCACGACCACGGCAGCGTGTCGCGCCTCGTCGGCTCCACCGTCATCAGACTGATCCACACCAGCCGACCCGCGTCCGGATATGGCGGCGCCGAAAGCAGCACGAGCTTCAACGCGCTGAAGACCGTCGTGTTCGCGCCGATGCCCAGCGCCAGCAACAGGACCGCGGCAAGCGCGAAGCCCGGCGCCCGACGCAAGCGGCGACCGCCGTGGCGCAGGTCCGTCCAGAGCTCGCGCAGCGACCCACCGCCCCTCGCGCGTGGCGAAGCATCATCCCGACGTACCCTGACGCGCTCCTTCAGGCCGACACGCGTCACATCCACGATCGCACGGAGCGCATACGATGCCGCAGCCGGCCACCCTCGTTGCCGCAGCCTCGCCTCGAGCACGCCGTTCATGTCGCGCAACATCTCCGCGCTCGATTCCTGTCGGATTCGTCGCGGCAGGACGTAGGAGAAAAGCCGGAACGCGCCGCTCAGTGCTCGCGGGAACCAGTCCGTCATCGCACCGACTCCGGGAGCAGGTCCTGCCGACGGGCGATGTCCACCAGACGGTGCATGCGTTCGCCCTCCGCGCGCGCCAGCCGCCGTCCGGTTTCCGTTACGCGATAATGACGCCTTGGCGCGCCGCCGCTCCGTTCACCTGCGGGCGGCTCCGCCTCCTCGATCAGTCCGCCCTCCACCATCCGTGACAGCGTCGCGTACAGCGTGCCCGGCAGCAGCTGGTCTTCTCCACCCGTCAGTGCCTCGAAGCGTTGCATGATCGCATATCCGTGCAGCACTTCGTCGCCAAGGCCGAGCAGCACATGAAAAACGGGCGGGCTCAGGGGCAGTGTTGCGTCCGGCATACGGGTCTCCGATCGCGTCCGGGGGTCGATCGTACGGTTCCGAAAAGCTCCGGAACAATCTTGTGACAAACTATAGTGCATCGCAAGATACTTCTGGTAAATCGTTGTAATTGATCAGTATGACCGAACAGCTCGGAGTCGGATGGACGCGAAAAAGCCCCGGTCGCGTGTGGGCGCCGGGGCAGGGCATGGTTCGGGTGTGCGGGTCACGAAGCGGAGGCGGAGGGATTCGAACCCCCAAGGGCGTTGCCGCCCGCCGCATTTCGAGTGCGGTGCCGTACCAATTTGAGCTACGCCTCCAATGGGCCGGTCCGCCGCCGGGAACGGCGGACCCAAGTCGGGGAGACTGGATTTGAACCAGCGACCCCTGCGTCCCGAACGCAGTGCTCTACCGGGCTGAGCTACTCCCCGTCGTGTCCGTCTTCCGAGCCGGTCTTCGAGCGGACGGGGTGGGATTCGAACCCACGAGAGCTTGCGCCCCACACGATTTCCAATCGTGCTCCTTAAGCCTCTCGGACACCCGTCCCCGGAACCGCCGGCCAGGCCGGCGACCTGCTACGGAGAGGGTGGGATTCGAACCCACGCACGCCTTTCGGGCGTGACGGTTTAGCAAACCGTTGCCGTAACCACTTGGCTACCTCTCCAGCGAGAGGCGGAGGGTCGACGGCGACGGCCACGGCATGGTCTGCGCCGCGCCCTCGTTCGGCGTCCCGGTCCATTCTCTCTCAGTTGCCCCTCCTGGGTTCGAACCAGGACTCTCCTGATCCAGAGTCAGGCGTGTTGCCAATTACACCAAGGGGCAAGTGTCGGCCGAAGCGGGAGACGGGGCTCGAACCCGCGACCCTCAGCTTGGGAAGCTGATGCTCTGCCAACTGAGCTACTCCCGCGAATCTTCTGGCCTACTTGTCTGGCGAAGTCGCCGAAGGCTTGCCCGAAGGAAGC